>NZ_JAUBRI010000133.1:0-7457 GCF_036701795.1 Microcoleus sp. N9_A1 | reverse complement strand
CGGCAATCAGAAGCAATCGCACACAATTCATCAAACGCATCATCGAGTTATCTCAGGCAATTGGCTTAAGAATCAGACTAATTTACTATCCACCATATCATAGTAAGTATAACCCAATTGAACGCTGCCCAGCAGCAGTTGAACACTATTGGAATGGTGCTATTTTAGATTCAGTTGAAACTGCCATAAACTGGGCAGCTAAAATGACGTGGCAAGGAATTAAACCCATTGTACATTTAGTTGAGACCATTTACGAGAAAGGAATAAAAGTCTTACCTCATGAGTTAAAAAAATATCTACCCGAATGGCAACGTTCTGAAACTTTACCCAAATGGGATATCAAGATTATCCCCATTTAATCGGTACTTTATTTTTCCGCAAGTCCCGTAAGAGGAACCTAGGGCGTCGGTTCAGTACCCAGACTTGACAGAACCAGACAACTATGATAAGTGAAGTAAGAACCCGGTTAAACTCTAACAAGTTTTGATAAGAAACCTTATGCGTCCTCCTCTATGGACTCCTCCTGTGCAACTATCAGCCTCAGAAGAGGTGATTATCAAGCGTATCATTCATAGCCAAACTATTTACATTTCTCAGGCTCAATCGTCTCGATATATTTAATGATGAGTTCCAATAAGAACTCGCTACAATTTTCAAAGACAGTACAGTTGGGTATAGTCCAGTACCCCCAGCACAACTTGCTTTGGCGACTATTCTTCAAGCGTACCTAGGAATTTCTGATGATGAAGTGATTGAAGAAATGAGTCGTGGATAAACGCTGGCAGTTAGTTTTGGATTGTTTGGAGTGCGAAAAAACTCCATTCTGTAAAGCCACCTTGGTGAGATTCAGAAAGGCTTTAATTAAAAAGGAACTTGACCAGCGTTTAATTGACCGGACTGTAGAAATCGCTAAAGAAAAAGGTGGATTTGGCTCATCTCAACTAAGAGTGGCATTAGATTCCTCTCCGTTATGGGGAACAGCTAAAGTAGAAGATACCTATAACCTATTGGGTCATGCTCTTCGTAAGGCCGTGAGTGTGATAGCTGTCCAGCAGGGGAGGGGGCTGGCAGAAATTGCCCATGAATTAGGTACTTCAATTGTTAGTAGTTCCAGCTTAAAAACTGCATTAGACTTAAACTGGGACGACCCAAGAGAGCGCCAAAACGCGCTTTCAATTATCCTAAACAGCTTAAATTCCGTAGATGAATGGATGCAATCCCAGTCTGAGCCTGATGAATTTGAAGTGGCACAATCGACTCTAGTTGTTGCCCGAGTTATTGAATCTCAAAATGTAACCTTAGACTCTCTCTTGAGTTCCTATTCTCAGTAAAGGGGTGGCTAAAGACCGGCGCATTTCTATTGAAGATCCCGATATGCGACATGGAAGGAAAAGCAGCTCTCAGAAAATAAATGGATATAAACGCCACGTTCTCAAAGATTTAGATATAGGCGTAATTCGGGCTGTGGCTTTGACGAAAGCGAATACTCCCGAATCTGCTGCTACAGTTGACATTTCCAGAGACTTAAAATTCTCACATACTCAGCTATCTGAATTACATATTGACCGCGCTTACTTATCTAGAGCGTCGGTTCAGTATTAGGAGTTGACAAAACTGGATGAGTATGATACCGCTGGAAAAGCCTTTTCAATTCTAATAATCAGGAAGAAGGAAGAAATCTTATGCGTCCTCCCTTATGGCATCCTCCAATTGAACTCTCAGAAAGAGAAGCGTTGATTATCAAACGCATTAAACGAGCCAAGTTATTCACGTTTCTTAGACTGAACCGTTCATTCATATTTAATGATGAGTTTCAAGAAGAACTTGCTACAATTTTTAAAGACAGCACAGTGGGTCAGGGCCCAATTCCTCCTGCACAAATTGCCTTGGCAATTATTCTGCAAGCCTACTTAGGCATTTCGGATGATGAAGTAATTGAAGAAATGCTCATGGATCAACGTTGGCAGTTAGTTCTTGATTGTCTCAATTGTGAAACTCCCCCTTTTAGCAAAGCCACTTTGGTTCGATTCAGAAAGGGCTTAATTAAAAAAGAACTAGACCAACGTTTAATTGACCGCACCGTAGAAATTGCCAAGCAAAAAGGTGGGTTTGGCTCATCTCAAGTCAAAGCGGCTTTAGATTCTTCCCCGTTATGGGGAGCTGGTAAAGTCGAAGATACATATAATCTCTTGGGTCATGCTTTGCGTAAAGCAGTGAGTGTGATAGCTGCTGGACAGGGGCGGGAGCCAGCAGAAATTGCCGAGTTAGCTGGTGCGCCAATTCTCAATAGTTCCAGCTTAAAAACAGCCTTAGACTTAAACTGGGATGACCCTTCAGAGCGTCAAAATGCACTATCAATGATTCTAAACAGCTTATGTTCTGTGGAAGAATGGATGCAAAGCCAGTCTGGTTGTAATGAGTTTGAAGTCGCCAAAGAGACTCTGGATGTGGCCCGAGTGATTGAATCTCAAAATGTAACTTTTGACTCTCAAGGAGTTCCAAGTTTAAGCAAAGGAGTAGCCGCATACCGTCGCATTTCTATTGAAGACCCAGATATGCGACATGGACGGAAAAGCAAGTCTAAGAAAATAGATGGATCTAAACGCCACATCCTCAAAGATTTAGAGAGTGGTGTAGTTTGCGCGGTGGCATTGACTCGCGCAAATACTCCGGAAGCCACTGCTACAGTTGACCTAGAACGTGACTTAAAATTTCAAAATATTCACCTAGCTGAGTTACATATTGATCGGGCTTATTTATCCAGTCATTGGGTGACACAACGGGATGATAAATTACAGATATTTTGCAAGGCGTGGCCGGTCAGAAATTCTGGACGGTTTGATAAAAATTATTTTTTTCTTGACTGGGATACGCATTTAATTAGCTGTCCCAATCAGGTAAGTATCCCATTTGAACCCGGAAAAATTGTTCATTTTCCTCAGAATGAATGTGCAATTTGTCCTCTGAGGTCTGGTTGCACGAATAGTAAAAGAGGACGGACTGTATCAATTCATCCTGATGAAGCCTTAATGCAAGAGTTGCGAGCACGTCAATCCACTGCTATTGGTCGAAAAGACTTAAGAAAACGTACTACAGTTGAACACTCTCTGGCTCATATTGGTCATTGGCAGGGTGATCGTGCTCGCTATATTGGACAGCGGAAAAATCTCTTCGATCTACGGCGAGTCGCTGTTGTCCATAATCTTCATGTCATTGCTCGAATGGATAAGGTTCGGCCGATTACACCAGGCATAGAGTCGAACTCATGGACTGGCTAATTTCATAAAGTCCTTTTTTTGTCAACTCCTAATACTGAACCGATGCCCTAGCGCCCCCAGGCATTGTGACAACAGTCAATCCAGGAGATGCTGCGGGTTTGCACGAGGCGATCGTCCATTTGCTTTCAAATCCTCAAGAAGCTGAAGCTCAAGCGCAGCGGGGGTACGAAATGGTTGTGAACCAGCACAGCAGTGAACCTTATATCGATGTTTTAGCCCAGAAGTTGCGATCGCTTTAGAGTCTCCCGAGAGCAGTAATTTCAGCCGGCTACAAGCCCGTTCCACCAAACAGAAACACTCTTGTGGAACACGCATATTGCCTGTTCCCAACCAACAGGTAAAACAGGCAATATGCCTGCTGATGAACGGGCTTCTAGCCCGTTCCACCAAACAGAAATATTCTTTTTGTGGAACAGGCTAGAAGCCTGTTCCTAACTCAAGACTCCCGTCCACTCGCCCACTTGTCCCGCCATTTCACAGTCCCTTCCGAAACTAAAACCCAGCGGCGACAAACCAGATTTTCTCGCAGCGGCGACAGTCCTTCCCGTAGCAACGCATACTTATAAGAAATCAACTTTCCCGCACTTTCATTAAAAGGAATTTCCCCAAACCAAGTATTAGTATTAATATACTCCAGCGGGTAACCCTTGCTAATATCCCAATTCCCCAATTCAGGACAATCTCCAATCACCACAATCCTTTCCCCAGGCTGACTTCTAACGCTATTAAGCTGCGCCCGTACAATAGTTTTCGCCTTAACTCGCTCTCCGACGCGGCTAAAAATCATTACTTCCCGCGAACCAAACTCTACATTGTACAGCATCCCATCTTTAACTTCAAACTTACGGCGCGATAAAACCTCCGTATGCTCTCCATCAGGCAGCTCAGTATCAACGGCTTTAATGGTAACAGAATTGCCCCGATTCATCGCTACAAACACCACAGAATCGCGATAGCGGCGCACGTAACAATAAACATCAGCAGTTAGATATTTTGGCCAGTGACTCCCCATCGAAATAGCTGGATTCAGCCGCCGCAATCCCGACAGTAATCGCACAGCTCGGTAAATCGGCGAATCAGTATCCCAATTTTCCATCATCGGGCGGTTGTATGGGTCATTTCCCCCATCTGTATCATCACGCAGATACTGTTCAGTGCCGTAATAAATGCAGGGAATGCCGCGAGTCGTCATAATTAAACATATCGCCAACTGCAGCATTTCTGGATCGGGATTTAACGACTGAAACCGCGGCATATCGTGGTTGTCAATAAAAGTAATCAATTCCGTCGCCCCGTAGTAGCGGTGATCCAAATTCAGGACATCTTGGACTAACTTAAATCCCGCGTCCGCACCCTGTCCCAATACTTCTCGAATTGCCACGCACAAACCAAAATCTAAAATAGTCATCCCCGACTCGTTGACAAATTCCACAGAACGATCGTTTCTAGGGTCGCTGTAAATCCATTCGCCAAAAATGAAAACATCAGGTCTGTGTGTTAAAATATCAGCAGTAAATTCCTGCCAAAACCAAATAGGCATATGCTTGACTGTATCAACCCGCAAAGCATCAACACCTCTGTCTAGCCATTGTTTAATTGCTGACTTAATATAACGGCGGTATGCAATATTATTTTCGTTGAAAGTTGCTAAACCAGACAGTTCGCAGTTGTGGACTTGCCATTCATCTTCCCAGTTTGTGACTTCGCCGTAGTGGTGATACCAGTCATCTTCATCGTCGTTAAAGTCAGCTATTTTGACGCCATCATCGTAGAGTTCCCCTTTTTTGCCGCTAAAATCTGGGTTGCTGTGATTGCAGACAATATCGAGTACGAGTTTCATGTTTCGCTGGTGCAACTCGTGTACTAATTTGTCAAATACCGTATCTTTACTTTCTTGTGTTTGGTTAATAGAAGGATTGTCGCCTTTGGCAATAAAGCGGGGATTTAGTCGCTTGAAATCTTTAGTCCAGTAGCCGTGAATAGCAGCTTGTTCGACAAATAATGCTTCAACTTGCTCGAACAGTGGAGTCAGCCAAACTGCGCTAACTCCCATATCTTTTAAGTAATCGAGTTTGTCGATAACTCCCTGCAAGTCGCCGCCCCAATATTTGCCCCAATCTTTGCCTTCTGGATCGTAAAGTTCAGGGTTTGGGCCTTCGTTATTTTCGGGGTCGCCGTCGTAAAAGCGATCGACTACAAGGAAATAAATTGTTTCTTGTCGGAATTCAATGTCTCTGGTGTAGAGGAATTCTAAATCGATTTCGCTTTCTGGCTTAACTTCTTCTACCAGAGACTGAATTTTTTCTTCTGGTTCGCTAACTTCATATTGAGAGGAAGTTTGATTGGGAGTGACTGATGTCATGAGATGTATTTTTTTATATTGTAAGATTGGTCAGTTATTCGGAGCTAGAGTCGGAGATAGCTTTCCCCTCTGACTGACTTTTACAGCATCATACGGAATTTACTGGTTTAATGAAATCTTCCTTTAGAGAGAGGGCAGACTCATCCTTAAGCATTATATGGATGAGAATTAATATTTAGCATAATTCTCAATCAAAGAGGCAGAGCCTCAAAAACCCGCGCTACCAGGCTGATCCTAGTAGCGAGAAAAGGTGTACTAATTGTGCGTGCGATCGCACTTTTTCCCGTCCTTTCATTCCTCCCGCAAGTTTTGGATATCTTCAACACTCAAACCAGTGGTTTGACTAATGGTTGGATTGTCAAGGACATTGAGAAGTTGCCTAGCAATTTCTAGAGCTTTTTCTCTCATTCCTAGCGCGAGTCCTTCTTCTCTGCCTTCTTCTCTACCCTCTTCTCTACCTTCTGCGATGCCTTGTGCGATTCCTTTTTCAATTCCCTTGAGCAAGACACCCTGCTGATCGAGAATAAACATTTCGCGGCTCTCCTGAACTTATGGTTATAATTTTATCTGATGAGAGAAGCAAGCTAACACGCGATTTCTAAAGTTATTAAAATTAGAAAAGCCATATCCTTGCCTCATGATCAACTTGATTCGATTGTTGATTCCTTCCATGACTCCACTTGTTGTGCGATTAAGAAAGTAATTGCAAATACCGGTAGTGCCCTGAAGGAAAGGATGGAGTAAAATTAAGCTACTATTAAAGAGAAGTGTTTGCCATTAGTGATATGACAGTAGAAATTAATTCTTGCCTCAATTGTGGCTCAGAAGAAGTTAGTCGTAACGGTCAGACTCGGCATCTTCATTCAGTTGACAGTTGACAGTTGACAGGTAAACAAAACTACAAATGTCGAAAATGTGGTCTTGACATCCTCCCCACTGATAAATCAGGGGGATTCCAATCTACCCAAACAACGAAAGCTGTTTAGGGAACTGGTGGGTTGACGCTTCACTGTTCGATTCCGCATTAGATGCGGTCTTACTTCGTCCTTCACGTCCGTTTATAGTATCGGGCAATCCACCCGCGACTTTTATATTAATCGCTGCATTCTCGTCTCGGTCGTGAACGGCATCGCAAAATAAGCAAGTCCATTCACGAACTGAGAGTTCCTTTTTCCCGCCAATCTGTCCACAACAAGAACAGCGTTGGCTAGTTGGTTCCCAGCGACTAATAACTCTAAAATCTCTGCCGTACATTTCCGACTTAGCTTCTAACATTGTCCGAAAACTTCGCCAACCTAAATCAGAAATAGCACGAGATAATTTGCGGTTTTTCATCATGCCGGAAATGTTGAGGTCTTCTAGGACTATCGCTTGGTTTTCACGAATCATCCTGGTACTCAATTTGTGCAAAAAGTCGTTACGGATGTCGGAAATCCTGGCATGAATTTTCGCCACTTTCCGACGCGCCAATTCCCTCCGTTTGCTTCCCTTCTTCTTTCTAGATAGTTTACGCTGTGCCTTGTGAAGCTTCCTCAGATACTTCTTGAGAGGTTTGGGAGATTTTATTTTTTCACCTGTACTCAGAGTGGCGAAATCGGTTATACCGAGATCGATACCAACTGATTGCCCGTTGGGTAATATTGTTGGGACGACTTCAACGACGAAGCTGATAAAGTATCGGTTCGCAGCATCTTTAATTACTGTGACCGAACTTGGCGGAGATGGCAACTCCCTTGACCAGACGACTTTAATTAGCACAATTTTAGTAAGATAAATTTTCCCGTGTTTAATCGAGAAACCTCCTATCCTGAATCGTG
>NZ_JAUBRI010000132.1:0-7523 GCF_036701795.1 Microcoleus sp. N9_A1 | reverse complement strand
GTGTCCTATTTTATGACACTTTGTGCACTCTGCTTACTTTTTTTTCTGTGCTACCCCTACTTATTGAGCCGATACCTAAAATCAAAGGTAGACTTTCTAGACGAAAAGAGGCGATATGATAAATCTTGATCGCAATCTAACTCAAACTCAAGCCAGCAAAAATATGGGTGCAGTTCGAGTCAAAGTCAAGCTAACGAATGCCATTGATGAAGAGTTAGTCAAAAGAGGATTGCTCAATCCAAATCTGTTGCGCGTGTATGAAGCCGAAGCACTGATAGATACTGGTGCAGTACGCACAGCTATTCCTTTCGAAGTCTGCGAACACCTCGGCTTAAGAATTCGGAGTCAAGAAATAGCAAAATATGCCGATGGCAGACAAAAAACAGTGGGATTAACAGGGCCTGTTATCATTGAAATAGAAGGGCGCGAGACAATTGAGGCGACAATGGTTTTAGGCGATATGGTGCTAATCGGTCAAACTGTGTTAGAAACTTTAGATTTGCTAGTAGATTGCAAAAATCAGCGTCTAGTTCCAAATCCCGAAAATCCCGACAGGCCTGTATGGAGAGTTTAATACTAAATCAAGTTTAAATACCTCCTTTATTTGTAATGTTCGAGTGCTAATATCGGCATGATGCCAGCATTTTTAATCAGCACGTATTCCAAGGTTTACGAAGGCTTTTAGTCGTAGAGCCATTCTTCAAACTCATCTTTACAGCACCAAGCATCAAAACAGGTAAAAGGTTCCCAAAACCAACGCAAGACTTACAATAAAATTAGGCGTTGCTTAATCAGGGTATGAAAAAAATAAGTTAAAAATCCCCAAGCTTTGTGGATACTGGTTTCTATGACTGGCATATTTAGCCTTTCATACCTTAAATCAGCAACGCCAAAATTTGATGTAGCTCAGCTTAAAAAATCGCCAATAAATCTCTAATAATTGTACATAAATTTTCCACTTACGTCGCACAAAATTTTGAAAAATGTAAGTTATGTATCCATGCTTCAGAATTTTTACTTATTCATAAAAATTCATAAATATCAATAGAATCATAGGCGCACAGAAGCAATTACGCCCGCCTTCTTTTGCGAGATGTCTAATGTATACGCCAACAGTATCTCCCGGATTTGAAAGAAAAACATTTTTCCGGTACTCTATATAGGATTTAGCTGCTATAATTTGCATGGGTTTATTTTATTTACTCTAACTATTGCAAGCCCTTGTTATACGAAATCAACATTCAAATACTCATACTATATCTGCAAGTTTTGCCTAAACTCCTCTAGGGTTGGCGTTGGTTTAATGCGATGAATCATACTATGGCAATTTGAGCATAGCACAGTAAAATCCTTAAGCGGATCTAGTTGAATCTTTGCCCCGCTCAAGTTGGAAATTGGAACATTATGATGAGCTTCTATGTATCCTCTGCCTATTTCTCCGTATCGAGACTCAAAATCAAAACCGCACGCTTTGCACTCATATCCTTGCAACTGCTTAACTTTTCTAGATAACGTCTGATTTCGTTCTGTTACTCGATGAAGTCTATACTTTTTCGGATCTTCAAACCATTCTCTTTCTGGTTCATTGTTCTTAGCCTCCTTCTTCAAAGAAACCTCGTTGAACAAATCAGAATCAGCCTCCTCCTTCAAAGAAACCTCCTCAAACAGGGAGAAGTAAATTTCAAGCATTTTCCTAACATCGCCTACCAGCTCCTTGTCGTCAGGAAGTGATTCGCTTGAATAAAACTTCGATGCTATGTTTCCTGCTTCATACGCAATTCCAAGCCTTCTATAAGTAGTTTTCTTGGGGATCGAATCAAGCTGAAGATCGAGAGTTTCTGAAAATTCTCTGAGCTTGTCAGAACCAAGCTTATCTTTAAATAGTTGTGCTTGATCCCTTACCATGTCCCTCGACTTCCCAAGTCCGAACTTCTTTCTTTTATCTGCTATTCCTTGATTGAGAGAAAGATAAACGCCTGAGAAGTCGGCGCGAAATAAATAAACACAGTAAAAGCCCGACTGGACACTCTCAGTTACAAGCTTGTTAAATATTGCTATCCAAGGAACTTTAGCCCAAGAACCATTCCCTGCTGAAGCTTTTACGCTATAGATTTCTGGTAATTCCAATGAAGCACTTATTGATTTCGGCACTACATTTTTGACATAACTAGCAAAGGAATGTCCCTCGAAGTTGTCATTACTGACCAATGGATATTCCCAAAGGATTTTTTCAATGGACTCTCTAAGCGCCATAACCAATAATTAATGTTGCATCTTCAATTTAATTATCGTGCCTCACCAGCAGCTTTCAAATATTAACCCTGCCGATAACCCTTAATGATACCCGAACTGCGATATAACATTCTATACTAGGTGTTAACGGCAGCAAACAACCACAAGATTAGCCGATCGCCCATCCTGTATATTGCCCCAAATACAGCGCCGCCCCCAACCAGCAAATCTCCCTTGCAGAAAGTACCACAAATGTGATACGGTTGAAGCTTGTGTCCAAATAACACCAGTTCATGCCAAAACTCAAAACTCGCAAAGCAGCCGCAAAGCGCTTTAGAGCGACCGGCAGCGGTAAAATTGTGCGCCGTAAAGCTTACAAAAGCCACTTGCTACAGCACAAAAGTTCAGCTCGCAAAAGCCGTCTCTCTAAGCTGGTCGTCATCGACGAGACCAACGACGCTAACGTGCGGTTAATGCTTCCATACTTGTAAAGTTTAACGGAAATTAAAGATGACACGGGTAAAACGCGGTAATGTCGCCAGAGCGCGCCGCAAAAAAATTCTCAAATTAGCCAAGGGTTTCCGAGGCGCACAGTCGAAACAGTTCCGCACAGCTAACCAACGGGTGATGCAAGCCCTGCGTAACGGTTATCGCGATCGCAAAAAACGCAAACGCGATTTCCGTCGCCTGTGGATTGCTCGGATCAATGCCGCATCGCGCCAGCACGGCACGAGCTACAGCAGACTGATCGGCAACATGAAGAAAGCCAACATCGAAATCAACCGCAAAATGCTGGCACAAATGGCGATCATTGACCCAGCAACATTCGGGAAAGTCGTCGAAATGGCTAATCGAGCCGGAGGCTGAAAGTTCGCTTGATTTTCAGAATGCAGAAAGCAGAAGTAAGAAAGATTTAACAGTCTGCCAGAGAAGGAAAACTCCTGATGAATTTAGGAGGTTGAGAGCCACTTTCCTTCTTTGTTCTTACTTCTGGACTCTTGCTTTTTCAGAAATCGCGATCGGGCCGGTCGATCGCTATTTCCTTGTTTTCTATACAGTTGCAGAGGCAAATGTCAGGGATTGCTAACGCCTTAAAATAAATAAAACCTTCCACTGCTCTACCTAATTTTAAGAAAAACATGGATAGTAATTTGCTGATTGTTTACCTGTCAGTCCTGCTCGCTATACTCGGCAGCACTTCCTGGTTTGTTGTGCGCCAAATTCTCAAAACTCGCAAGCTGGAAATGTCTCTCGAACGCTTAGAAAATAAGCTGACCATAGAAAAAGGAACAGCACAGGAATACTACGAATTAGGAAGTATCTATGTAGATAAGAAGCTTTACTCCCAGGCGATCGTACTGTTTCAAAAAGCCATGAAAGCCAAAGACTTAGAAGGCGAAGAAAATCAAGCTGTTATTTACAACGCCCTCGGTTTTGCACACTTTGGCCAAGAACAGTATGACATCGCAATCCGCCACTACAAAGAAGCCCTGAAGTTACAGCCAGAATACGTTACATCTCTCAACAATCTGGGTCACGCCTACGAACGCAAGAAATTAACAGCTCAAGCCTTGGAAATGTACGAACAAGCTCTCGCCTGCGATCCAGACAATGCCACTGCCAAACAGCGAGTAGAGTCCCTCCGGAAGCGTTTGGTAATCTATAATTGAGCGCCCATGTTAGGAGCAATAGAGATCCCCCAAACCTGGTTTCATTCAGAAACCGGGTTTTTTCTTCACATAGTCCCAGATACTAAACTATCCAACACATTAATGCGTTAGTTTTTAAGAACAGGAATTCCAAGTGAAGCTCGATCACACACCGTCCCAGCACTTTAAATTACTGTCAAGATAAAAGCAGTACCTGCAACGCCGGTCAGTTCTAAACAATAGAAGGAGGAGAACGTAGTGACATCAATTCTCGTTGTCGAAGATTCGTGGTTGACTCGCAGGGTGATCTGCAAAATCTTGCGAGCAGAAGGATACGAGACTTGGGAAGCATCCAGCGGCCCAGAAGCTCTAGAACTGCTCGGCACTAAAACCCCAAACTGTATGCTTTTAGATCTGCTGATGCCGGAAATGGAAGGTCGGGAAGTCCTGCAAGCCATGCGCGCTCGAGGATATAAAATTCCAGTGATCGTAATTACCGCAGACATCCAAGCAAGCACCCGCTCCGAGTGCATGGAACTCGGAGCCCTGGCAGTCATTCACAAAATGCCCAACTCAGATGAACTGATCGGGTGGATCAAAAAAGCTCTCAGTGTTAGCGAGGAGAGCACCCAATGAAATTAAGCACTCGACAGCTCGATGCTTTGCAGGAACTCGTCAACATCGGGATCGGTCAAGCCGCAGGGGTTTTGAACGACATGATCGACTCCCCGATTCGCTTGCAAATCCCCTACCTTCAAATCCTGACTCCCATGGACCTGGAAGAAGAGTTGGAGCAACACCTCAACGGCGAGCAAATCGCCGCTGTCCAGCTCAAATTCACAGGCTCCTTTGGAGGCGTTGCCCAGCTAGTCTTTCCCACCAACAGCGCTGCCCTGCTGGTGACAATGCTTACAGGGGAAGAAGTTGGAACTCACGATCTCGATTCAGTCAAAATTGGTACGCTGAGTGAAGTGGGAAATATTGTAATTAATGGGGTCATGGGCGCAATCAGCAACGTACTTCAGCAGCGCCTGAACTACTCAATTCCCACTTATAGCGAAGGGACGATTGCTAGTTTGCTGATATCTGGCGGTTTAGCTACTGATACAGTTGTTTTATTAGCCCAGACCAGTTTCATGATTGAAAGGCTTCACATTGAAGGAGATATCATTCTTATTTTCAATGTTAATTCCTTTGACACCTTGTTGACTGCTATCAATCAACTTGCCGGGGGTCTATGATTGAGGAGAGCAAAAGTATTAAGGAAAAGTTTGGGGTTCTCGACAGCGTACCAGTCGGCGCCTGCTTGCTGCAGGATGATTTTGTGGTGCTGTTTTGGAACACTTGTCTGGAAGAGTGGACTAAAATTCCCCGCAGCCAAATATTGGGAACAAAGATCACAACCCATTTTCCTCACCTGAGTCAGTTAAAGTACGCCACTCGCTTCAAGCAAATCTTTGCAGGAGGCCCGCCAACAATTTTTTCTTCTCAAATTCACAAACACCTGATTCCGGCAACTTGGCAAGACGGTCAGCAGCGAATTCAGCAAACTACTGTGACTGCTGTGCCAGCCCTAGAGGCTGGCATAGAAGAACAGGAGATTAGAGACTGGGTTCTCCATACTCTTGAGTTGGAATCAGACGGTACTGTCGGAGTCGGATCACCAAGAAGTGCTTTTGTGTGTAGGGAATCTGCACCCTCAGTTTCGTCATCAATATGGCCGGGGGTCAATTGCCCATCCTTCTACGCGCTGCTGGTGATTCAAGACGTGACCGACCTCACCCATCGCATCCAAGCTTACCGCACAATGCGGGATCAAGCTTTGGAAGAAGTGCAAGTGCGTCAGCGGGTGGAGGAAGAATTGCGATCGAGCCAGCATTTTATCCAGCAGATTGCTGACGCTGCGCCTTATTTGCTCTACATCTACGATTTGACCGAACAGCGCAACGTCTACGTCAACGGTCAAGCTTCTAAATTGTTGGGCTACACTCCCCAAGAAATTTTACAAATGCAAACTGCTTTGTATTCCAGTTTGGTGTACCCAGAAGATTTGCCGAGGCTCAAAGCCCACCAGCAAAAATTTCCCTCCGCCCCTGACGGGCATATTTTGGAGTTGGAGTATCGCCTCAAACATCGATCGGGCGAATGGCTCTGGTTTCGCTGCCGCGACCAAGTTTTCGCCCGCACAGCCGACGGCTGCCCCAAACAAATTTTCGGCACCGCTCAAGATATCACCGAGTACAAGCGGGCAGAAGAGGCGCTGCGGCAGCAGAACGAACGAGAACTGCTGATGGCGACGATTACTCAGCACATCCGCCAGTCTCTGGATTTGGGCGAAGTGCTCAGCACGACAGTGACAGAAGTGCGTCAGTTCCTTCAGGCCGATCGAGTGATGATCGTGCGCTTTAACCCCTGTATCGGCAGTCTCTGCGCCGGCCCGGCGACGGGGGCGGTGACAGTGGAATCTGTAGCTCCCAACTGCCAGCCGATGTTGGGGGAAACCCTGGAAAATTTCTGTTTTGACCAGTTCTATCTCGAAGCGTACCAACATCGATCGATCCGACCGATCGCCGATGTTTTGGCCGCCGATTTGCCGCAATATCAAATTGACTTGCTCGCACAATTCGCGGTGAGAGCGTATTTGGTTGTGCCTTTAGTGCAAGGAGACGAGTTGTGGGGGCTGCTGATGGCCCACCAGTGCAGTCCCCGGCAGTGGATGCAGTTGGAAGTAGAGTTGCTGTCTTCTCTGGCCACCCAGTTGGCGATCGCCATCAAGCAAGCAGAACTATACCAGCAGTTGCAAGCCGCCAACCTCAAGTTAGAGCGCTTGGCCAGTTTAGACGAACTCACCCAGCTAGCAAACCGCCGCCGCTTCGATCAATATTTAGAAATGGAGTGGCGCAGACAAGCGCGGGAACAAACCCCTCTGTCCCTTATTCTTTGCGATATTGATTCTTTTAAAAGTTACAACGATACTTACGGGCATCCAGGGGGAGACGAATGTTTGCGACAAGTCGCTGCGGCGATCGGCAATGCAGTCAATCGCCCCGCCGATTTAGTAGCTCGCTACGGAGGCGAAGAATTTGCCGTTATTTTGCCAAATACCGCGATTCAAGGCGCTGTGCTGGTAGCCGAACACATACAGCTCAAAATCGCAGCTTTGCAGCTTCCTCACGCAGGTTCTCAGGTGAGCGAGTACGTCACTCTCAGCCTGGGCGTAGCGAGTATTGTTCCTGCATCTGAATCGGGAGCCGAAATTCTGATTGCCGCAGCCGACCAAGCCCTATATCAAGCTAAACGACTTGGGCGCGATCGTATCCAACTTTACCAGCCCGATCCTGCTGCTGGCAAGCCGAATGGCACAGTCACTTCGATACTTCCTGTAGATTTTTCTATAGCCAATACTAATTTACCCTCTCCCACCAGCGCTTGACGAATTGCCATATTCGTGAATTCCGAGTAGTTATACCACTCCGCAAAAAAAATGCCACTGTCAGCGCGTGATCCAACCCTGATATCCCTCTTCTGTCACTCTGCGAATTAAAAAAGTAAGAAATAAGCTAGCTCGTAATTGCTCAACTAGGGGAAAAAAGGGAGCCATCAATAGAGAGAGCTTGTTGAATGGATTGATAAGCAGTTAAA
>NZ_JAUBRI010000131.1:0-7552 GCF_036701795.1 Microcoleus sp. N9_A1 | reverse complement strand
CAGCGCTCCCTGAACTCTCTAAAAGTAGCAGCCCTACAATCTAGATGGCAACTGCGTTTGAGGTGCGCTTACCCTGGACTTACAAGACGGCTATTATTTCCAGCCGACCGTCTTCAAAGGAAACAACAAAATGCGAATTTTCCAAGAAGAAATCTTCGGCCCAGTATTAGCAGTCACCACCTTCAAAGACGAAGCCGAAGCCTTAGAAATTGCCAACGATACTCTCTACGGTTTAGGTGCAGGAGTTTGGACTCGCGACATCAACACCGCCTACCGCATGGGCCGCGCCGTTCAAGCAGGTCGCGTGTGGACAAACTGCTATCACCTATATCCGGCCCACGCAGCATTCGGCCGCTACAAATCATCGGGAATCGGCCGCGAAAATCACAAAATGATGTTGGATCACTATCAACAAACTAAGAATTTGTTGGTCAGCTACAGCCCGAAAGCATTAGGTTTCTTCTAAGTCATATCAAATTCCATACAACTGGAATTGATATAATTCATCTGCGTTAATCTGTGTTTATCTGCCCTCATCTGCGGTTAAAAAAAAGAATTTATTAACCGCAGATGACAATGGATGGACGCTGATTCACGCAGATGTCGAGAAGAGATATCTGAATAATTCCGATGAAGCCGGGATGTGATATCATTTAGTTGTCAGTTATTAGGAAGAGATCAGAGGAAAGAATAAAAAACTTTTCTTCTTCCATCTTCCATCTTCCTTGTTCTAAAATGGAAACGATCGCAAAAGTCACCGCAACAGAAGCTGCTTTAAAACTAATAGATTACCTCAAAACTCAACACGGAGAATTGATGTTTCACCAATCCGGCGGCTGCTGCGACGGTAGTTCCCCCATGTGCTTTCCCGATGGCGAATTGATAATCGGTGATGGTGACGTATTGCTGGGCGAAATAGGCGGTTGTCCCTTTTATATTGCAGCCCAGCAATACAAAAATTGGCAGCACACGCAGTTAATTATAGATGTGGCATCGGGGCCCGGAGACAGAGATTTTTCCCTGGAAGGGCCGGATGGAGAGCGTTTTATTACTCGTTCTCGCTTGTTTGTTAATATTAATTAACTTTTTTTAGCTTGTTTTTTGCACTCTAGCAATCTTATTTTTAATAACCGCAGAAATTTACAGGCGGGACGCCTGTTCCACAGAGGGGCGACAGAAATAGACAAGAGAAAAATATTATTTGTAGTGAAAAAATCGGCGTTTTTTGCTATGTATACTAGACTTGCATTGCATAAATCTTCTATCGATAAATTGACCGCAGATGAAAAGCAGAGCGACACAGATAGACGCAGATTTTTTTCAAGATAGTTTAGTTTATGACTTTGGCAATGCAAGTCTACTTTCTTTAGGGCCAACGTATTTCCTCAATAAAGGAGATACCATCGAAAATGCCATTTTTAAAGGCTTGAGTGCTACGAACTCGCTGATTTTTGCTGAGTAATGTCATTGTTTCAACGAAGGTAATCAGTGCGTTATCTTGGGTTTTAGTGGCCCGAAAGCAAACGGTTTCCTGGCCTGCATCCCAGGCAATCGCCGAAAAATTAGAATAACTGCTAGAAGACATTTTCAGAATCCGATTTTCAAATTCACCTTGAAAATTGAGCTGGCGGCGAGAACCATCTGAATATTCATAATTGTTAACTTGTCTGTAGTGAATTCCCTCAATCCAGATGGTAAAATTACCGAAGAATCTGCGAGAAAAATGTCCGCGAGTATCGGTTTTAATATACTCACCTTGCCAAGTGCCAAGATGACGAGTAAAAATGTCAGGAACTTTATCCAAATCGGGAGAGTTGAGAGGGTTGACGGTATCTTGATGAATTACAGGATCGTTACTCATTAAATCGGCCTCCAGTTTCTTTACAAAACGCGATCGAGTAAAATGCTTTTTTCTGAAATACCCGATTTCTTCAAAAAGTCGGGTCTCTGGGTATATTGATAATTTTTCATTGGGCTAACGACGACCTATCTTCAGACTCATTTCACGGCTAGTGCGTTGATATTCGTGGACTATGGGGAGTCTTTCTGTTTGGAAGCTTTCTAAGGCTTCGCGAATATTCGCACTATCTGCAAGATGTTTTGCTAAACACAAACCATCTTCCCAACCTGATGTCATTCCTCTGGCGCGTGTGGAACTTTTGGCGTGGGCCGCGTCTCCAATTAAGATAAAACACGACCATCATAGATTTTTGGTAGGGGGTCTATGTCATAGGAAAAACGACAGACAATATTTTCTACAGGGGTTGATTCAATCACATTTCGCGCATCATCTGGGAGTTTTGCTAGTTCTTTGGGAGGAATGCTGATATTATTAGGTTGCAGTTTACCTATTTCAGATTCGGTGCGCTCTTTTTCAATAAAGAAACCCCAATGAGTGCGACCTCCACCAATGTGAAAGAACTTGGCATAAATTCCCCTACCGCGTACATAAACAAAAAAGTTTCCTTCTGGACAGAAGCTGCTATCTTCGACTATTCCTCGCCAGACGACATCGCCTAAATAGAATAGTTGTACGTTGGGAACTATAAATTGACGAACTTTTGAGACGATTCCATCGGCACCAATTAAGAGATCGCCTTCCCATTTAGTGCCATCTTTAAAGTGGGCGATCGCACTGTGCTCGGTTTGGGCGATCGATGCTAATTCTGCATTAAAATGAATACACTCAGGGGGGGAACTCATCGAGGAGCGCTTCTAGTATAGCTTTGCGATGTACCAGCATTCCTGGGAGTTCGTTTTCTTCGTAGGTGACGGGCTCGGAACTTATGACACCGCCACGCAGGTTGCGAAACTCGAATACTTTAACCCGATCGCCTGAGTTAATAATTTTCTGGCTAATTTGAGGGTTGCCTTGATGCAGCGCTTCCATACCTGCTTGCACAATCAGGATACCACAACCATCGGTGCGCGGATGGGGGGCTTTTTCAAACAAGGTAACTTGAAATCCTTGTTTAATCAGCAGAATTGCCAGATAAACCCCTGATGTTCCGGCGCCGATAATACCTATCCTACTCTGGGACGAAACCATTTGTGCTTCTCCTGATTTAAGGTTGCCGATCCGTTCTCAACTACTATTTTAATTAAGGGAAATCTAATTTGCGCGATCACCCAATTGCGGATTGAGCTTTTGTTGATAGCGACAGGTTTCACGCTGCCGCTAAAATCAGTATCTGGGCTGATGCAGGATTAATTATTAAGTGCTAACTTCAAAACTCGCGCGCTCAAAACTTAAGACGACTTTAAGCTTGAGTATTTTTAATTAAAGCCAATTCAATTTTTTCATCAGCCTTTTGACTTACTTGTGCGCGCAAACCTGGTCCAAAAAAAGTAGCTATTTTGTCTTGCTTTTCTTCCCAGAGTTCGATCGGGATTAGTGGCGAATAAAACTCTAAAATTAACCCATAAGCACCGTCAACATCAACTTCCCGCAACCCTTGCAAGAGGGGCCGTTCCTCGTCTGTTGGGGCCAGACCCAAGCGCTCCAAAGCATCATCTAAGTGCGCGGGTTGACCGTAGCGAAATCGGGTGATATCTTTGCGGACTTGGTTTTGAGTATCTGTAGCCTGACTTTCTCGCAGGAGGAGAACTGCCGGAGATGTCGGTTCGGTGAACTCGACTGGTTCGAGTTCGGCCGCTTTGAGGGCCAAACCTCCCAGCAACAGCGGAATTCCATAAAAAAAACCGGCTAGGTTCAGGGTAGGTCTGTCTGTGAAGTAGGCTCCGAACCCGACTGCTGCTATAATACCGCCCACAACTAAGGCTAGGTTTGCTAAAGAAATTTTACGTAACATATTAGTGAGGTAAGTAGTCGGACAGAAATAATATACTTTAATTATTATCTGTCAAAAAGTCTTGAATAAATTTAGTTTTTTTGCCAAAAGACCTAGAAAAACTGCTAGCATCTATGAGCGCGGGAGCGGTGTGCATCCACAGTCTTGTCTCTAGCTTCAGAAGCTTATCCAGCCGGACTCGCCCGGGCGCGCCATCGGTAAATAAGTAGTCGTGCAAAATTAATTACACAATATTTCGCGTGAAAGCCTTACCTAGCAAGAAGTCTTTATGTAATTAATTTTGTGTAGTTACTTATCCGTTTTAATTGCGCGGCGTTGGTTCCAGAAGGCAATCGAGATCGGCAGTATCATCAAAGTATACAGAGTGGCGATCGCGATCGACACTCTTGCCCTTTCAACCATTTTTCGGACATGATTAAAGACGAAGACAAACAAACTGCGGTCGCAAACAAGGCGGTTCTGGAGCAGATTAACTCGCTCAAACGCGAAGATGAAAGGCTTTATAATATTTTAGCGATCGATGTCTGGGCCCTAGCCAAGACGATGGATGAATATCAACCGGGATTTTGGGCTGCTTTTATGAAAAACCGAGAGAAGGCCCTGAAGCGATTTTTAGCTGGAATGATGAAAAATAAACCCGCAGATACCAAACGTCCGCCTTTTTTGCGCTAAAATTTGGCTAAAGTTTGGCTGAAGTTTTGATGTACAATCAAACTATAACACAGACCAAAAAGCCCTGAGCAGGTTCATCACTTCCAATATAAAAAAAGTGAAGAATCGGCCCAGAAAGGTATGTAGGTGAATTAAGAATCTCCGTCTGTTCGCAGGGGGGGAATGTCAAATATTTTTGTTAATAGTAGCAAGGGCAAAAAATCATGGATGCACAAACAATCAAAGAGCGCGTAGCAGAGATCGAGAGCAAGCGGGAATCCCTCGTGCGGCTGTTAGATCGATCGGACTTGGGAGCCCTGAGAATAGATGTGAGTCAGGCGATCGAAGAAATTGACGATTTGTTAGAAGAATTCAAGCGCACTTTTAACAGTTGACAATTGACAATTGTTGGTTGGCAGTTGGCAGTTGGCAGTTGTTGGTTGGCAGTTGTTGGTTGGCAGTTGTTAGTTGTCGCGCATTTAATCTGCATATTTCGGTGTATTAAAACTTTGTGGGGCGGGCATCTTGCCCGCCCTAAAAGTTAAAATTAAATGCAGTACAGCTTAATAGCTAACAAGAACTGACAACGAGTGACTGCAAATTTGACCACTGACAACTGTCAACTGTCAACTGTCAACCCTTCGACAAGCTCAGGGCAAGCTGTCAACTGTCAACTGTCAACTGTCAACTGTCAACTGTCAACTGACTAATTCATCACCATGTCCATCAAAATTTGCTGGGAGCTAACCTCCGGGCAATTAGCAGGCGGCCGCCGCTGAGAGTAGTGTCCCCCAGACTGTAAATCCCAAGCTTGGCGGTTGTCAGCCAGCATTACCCCCAAAATTTCTTGCAACTCCTTAGCAATTGTCTCGTCTTCCACCTGAACTATTGCCTCAACCCGTCTTGTGAGATTGCGCTGCATCCAGTCAGCAGAACCAATATACACCTCTTCGTCGCCACCGTTGAAAAAATAAAACATCCGAGAATGCTCTAAAAAGCGACCGATAATACTGATAACTCGGATATTTTCGCTAACACCTTCCACGCCGGGACGCAAACAGCAAATCCCCCGGATAATCAAATCAATTTTAACTCCCGCTTGCGAAGCTTCGTACAAAGCAACAATGATTTGAGGGTCAACTAAAGCATTCATTTTAGCGACAATGCGGCCACAGCTACCGATGCCGCCTTCGGCCTGCAAGCGGCAGAATTCTGCCTCGCGCCGGATTAAAGCTAAAAATCGATCGCGCATATTGACCGGTGCCACCAACAATTTTCGATAAGATACCTGCCGCGAATAACCAGTCAAATAATTAAACAAATCCGTCAAATCCGAACCCAAATCCTCGCGGCAACTCAACAAACCCACATCGGTATAAAGTCCGGCTGTTTTGGGATTGTAATTGCCGGTGCCGATGTGCACGTAGCGGCGGATGTACCCGTCCTCGCGACGCACTACCATCACAATCTTGGTGTGAGTTTTGAGTCCCACCAAACCGTAAACTACGTGGACTCCAGCTTGTTCTAACTTGCGAGCCCAATTAATATTATTTTCTTCGTCAAACCTAGCTTTGAGCTCTACTAAAACGGCTACCTGCTTGCCGTTTTCCGCTGCTTCAATTAAAGAACTGACGATCGGCGAATCACCAGAAGTGCGGTATAAAGTCATCTTAATGGCTAACACGGAGCGATCGTGCGCCGCCTCAGTAATAAACCGCTGCACCGTCGCCGCAAACGAGTGATAAGGATGGTGCAGCATCAAATCCCCCTGGCGGATGGCGGTGAAAATATCCTCACCATCCTCAACATCCAACCTCGATTTGCCTAAAATCATTGGCGATTCCGAGTTCCGCAAGCGCGGCGGCACTACCGGAGTCCAAGCCGGATCTTTCAGTTCTGGCACCGGCAACCCCACAAAAGACATCAAATCCTTGAGGCCTAGCAGCCCCTC
The DNA here is from genome assembly GCF_036701795.1 of Microcoleus sp. N9_A1. Lineage (NCBI taxonomy): Bacteria > Bacillati > Cyanobacteriota > Cyanophyceae > Oscillatoriales > Microcoleaceae > Microcoleus > Microcoleus sp. N9_A1. The sequence goes on along the minus strand of NZ_JAUBRI010000131.1, from coordinate 1,138 downwards.
TACGACGTAAACATCCTGCTCACCGAGATCCAGCTCCTCCATCAGCATATCTCGCAGCGCAGGTGGCATAATCGCTTGGATTTCCATCCGCACCGCAGAACCTGCAAACCGGCGCTTGCGGAGCTCCTGTTCTATCGCCAGCAGCAAATCCTCTGCCTCATCTTCCTCCACAGTCAAATCGGAATTGCGAGTAATGCGGAAGGGGTGATATTCCTGAATGTCCATTCCGGGAAACAAAGCCTCTAAATTGTGGGCGATTACCTGTTCTAGGGGCACACCAGTCCACACAGGAGATTTGCCCCTCTGCTGCCACTGCAAATCCCCCGGTAGTGGCAAAAATCGGGGCAATACCTGCGGGACTTTGACGCGGGCAAACAATTCCTCGTGGGTGTCGGGGTCTCTGACTACTACTGCTAAATTGAGGCTGAGATTTGAAAGGAAGGGGAATGGGTGGCTGGGGTCAACTGCTAGGGGTGTGAGTACGGGAAATACTTGTTCTTTGAAGTAGCGGTGCAAGTAATTGCGCTGTTCTTGATTCAGGTCGATGTAGTCGAGAATGTAGATGCCGCTTGCTACTAATTTGGGCCGCAAGGTTTGGTCAAAATAGGCGTGTTGCTGAGTAACCATCGGCAAAAGCCGCTTGTTGATGGCATCTAGCTGTTGTTGGGGAGTGCTGCCATCGGAGGTCAATTTGCTGACTTTTGCTTCTACTTGCTGTTTGAGGGCGCCTACGCGCACCATGAAATATTCGTCTAGGTTTGAGCTAAAAATAGCGAGAAATTTGAGTCTTTCTAGGAGGGGCGTGCGGGGGTCGAGGGCTTCGTGGAGCACGCGGTTGTTGAATTCTAGCCAGCTTTGTTCTCGGTTGAAGTAGTATTGCGGGTCGCTGAGGTTGATTTCAGTGTAGGTTTTGGCTGGGGTCTTTTTTTGCTTGGACATGGTTTGGGGGAGTCTTTTGGGGAGGCTCGATTGTATCTTTACCATTAGTATCGCAGTCATTGTGGTAGCGGCGTAGTAGCGGGCGATTGAAATCGCGTCTAGACAGACAAAACCCGAGCTCAGAGCTACCGTGTACACACAAGTCCAGCTAGAGCGGTTTTCCAACCAATGAAGATAGCTTCAAACTGTTGAAGACCAT
>NZ_JAUBRI010000130.1:0-7642 GCF_036701795.1 Microcoleus sp. N9_A1 | reverse complement strand
TTGGACGGGCGGGACGCCCATCCCACAATAACAATTAAAATTGTAAGTTATTTAATTCGCGATCCCTAGGATTATTCATAAATAGAGGTAAATAGAGGGTGCTGGGCGCCCACCCTACGATTATTGAGAATAGTTCGTGATTTATGTGGTTTACAAAGCTTCACTTAGTATGAGAAAAAGTTAATAATTCTTTGACTCAATCACTGATGATTGATGATAAATTAATTTATCATCTTTAAAAAATTGAAAAAATGCAAGTAGTTATCCTAGCAGGTGGTCTCGGTACTCGTCTCAGAGAAGAAACAGAATTTCGTCCCAAACCCTTAGTTGAGGTGGGAGGCCATCCAATTATTTGGCACATCATGAAGATATATGCACACTACGGTTTCCAAAACTTTATTGTGTGCTTGGGCTATCGAGGCAACATGATTAAAGAATATTTCCTCAATTATGAAGCCATGAACAATGACTTTACTATCTGTCTGGGACGCCAAAATACCATCACTTATCACGAGGAACATCTCGAACAAGATTTTAATGTTACCCTAGCTGAAACTGGCGCGGAAAGCATGACGGGAGGTCGGGTAAAACGGATCGAAAAATATATTGATAGCGAGAATTTCATGGTGACATACGGCGACGGAGTAGCTGATGTCAATATAGACGCCTTGCTCGAATTTCACAAGTCTCATGGTAAGCTGGCAACTGTCACCACATTTCGTCCGATTTCTCGCTTTGGAATTTTGGATGTAGACAGCGATAGCCGCGTAGTTCAATTTTCGGAAAAGCCTCAAATCGACGGCTGGATAAGTGTTGGATATATCATATTTAACCGCCGGGTATTTGAGTATTTGGGGGGAGATGATTGTATTTTAGAACAGGAGCCTATGCAGCGTTTGGCGGCAGAGGGACAGTTGATGGCTTACCGTCATGAGGGCTTCTTCTTTGCGATGGATACTTTTCGAGAATACAAGTATTTAAACGAGCTTTGGGATGAAGGGAAGGCTCCTTGGAAAGTGTGGAAATAAATTAGTTGGGGCATTCTCGGTAAGCCTTTTATGGACGGGCTCTCCGGCCCGTTCCACAATAAATTTACTCTTTGTAGAACAGGCAAGATGCCTGTTCTTGAGAAGGGTACAGACTGTGATGAAATAAGTTAGTTTTGGGGTCTATTTTTATGCTGGCTCACAAGATTTTAGAGAAAAATAACTATAAAATAATTATAAAAAATGGATTCCCAAGATATTCTCAACAGCACAGAAACTTACCTACAAAAGTGCGTTGCACCCCACGCGGAAATTATCGACAGCGACTCGGAAGCCCTGAAAACAGCAGTTGCGGGATTGGAAGATCGATCGCTCTTAGCGTTGAGAGTTCCCCAAAAATGGGGCGGCGCGGAGATTCCCCCGGAGATTTTTTACCAATATCAGGAATTGACGGCTCGATATTCCGGCGCTTTGTGTTTTCTGCAAACTCAGCACCACAGCGCAACTGCGATGCTTGCCAACAGCGACAATGAAATGCTAAAAAGCAGATACTTGCCCGCGATCGCCCAAAAAGAGTTACGCTTGGGTATTGGGTTTTCGCATTTGAGGCGATCGGGAAATCGGGCCGTCACCGCAACTCCCACAATAGCGGGCTATTTACTGTCAGGAAAAGTTCCTTGGGTAACAGGTTTTCGCTTGTTTCAAAAGTTTATTGTAGCGGCGGTACTTCCTGACAAACGCGCTGTTTTCGGTTTAGTGCCTTTTGCCAATATTGAACGCGAATCTGGTAAAATAGCTTGTAGCGAAATCATGCAGTTAATCGCCATGAACTCGACTAATACTGTGACAGCCACTCTCGATAATTGGTTGCTGCAGGAATCGGAAATAATTTCAGTTAAACCTGTCGGCTGGATTTCGGAAAACGACAGCAAAAATATATTGAATTTTGTGCCGGGTACTTTCGGCTGTATTCGAGCGGGATTGGATGTAATTGCAGCAGCGGCGGCTGCTAAGAATTCACCTTTTATAACGGCGGCTTGCCAAAAACTAGAGCAAAAGCTCGATCGGCTAAAACAGAATTTCCAACAATCTCAACATAGCTCGAAAGCAGAACAATTAGCGCTGCGAGCTCAAGCCATTGATTTAGCCGTGCGCTGCGGGCACGCTGCGGTTACAGTTTCTAGCGGTGGTGCTAACGGTACGTTGCACCCGGCCGGGAGAGTTTATCGAGAAGCTTTGGTGTATACTGTTTCCGGGCAAACAAATGATGTGATGGAAGCAACGCTCGATCGACTAATCGAATTTTAGATTTTAGATTTTAGATTTTATATTGAGTTCGCAGAAGGTCAAAAACTCAACTGTGTTTAATAAATAATAGATATATTTAACCTGATGACAAACAACTTTAAGTCAAATAACTTAAAAACGATAGCCTACAGCCAAATTATAGACTTAACCCATGCAATTCATCCCAACATTCCCATCTGGCCCGGAGATCCAGCCCCAGAAATTGCCACAGTAGCTCAAATAGAAACAGACGGGTATTTCCTGCGAAAATTCTCAATGGGCGAACACAGCGGCACTCACATCAACGCACCCAACAGCTTTTATGCAGGAGGCGCCAGCATTGATAGTTATTCCCCGCAGTCGCTAGTTTCCCCCGCAATTACGATCGACCTCCGAGAGCAAAGTCTTGCCAATCCCGACTACACTTTAACAATTGATGATATATTGACTTGGGAACGGCAGCACAAACTTATAGAACCTGGAAATCTAGTTTTATTGTATACTGGCTGGCAAGAAAAATGGGATGATGAGCAAGCATTTTTCAACCGAGACGATCGCGGAATTTGCCACTTTCCCGGATTTGGCAAAGCAGCAACTCAATTTTTGCTAGAAGAACGCTCTATCGCTGGAATTGGAACCGACACCCACGGAGTCGATACCGGGCAAGATGAAAGTTTTGTGGTTAATAAATTGGTATTGAAAACGCAGCGAATAGTGCTGGAAAATCTGGCAAATCTCAACTTGTTACCTGCGGCTGACTTCACTTTAGTTATCGGAATATTGCGTGTTTTGGGAGGTTCCGGATCGCCTCTGTCCGTGTTAGCTTTTGTTGCTTAATGCGGTAAAACTTACATCTTGCACCATGCTCAAGAACAGGCTTTCCGGCCTGTTCCACAAAGAGTGAATTTTCTTGTGGAACAGGCCGGAAAGCCTGTTCCTAAACAGGTAATTGAGAATGGTGCAATATCTCAGGTAAAATTAGATTGAGAGAAGTCGAGTAAAAACAATAAGATTAATGACAGAACTGCCCAAGGATCTCAACGAGGCGATCGCCCAATCCCGCATTGCCACCGCCGCTGCCCTCTCGGACGGGAAAACTCTACTGCAAGTCGAATTAGTATTTCCAGAAATCGCCCTGCAAGCACAGTCTATCGCCCTACAATTTATCCCAGAATTTGAGGAAATTCACTCCGGAGTCAAAGTCTTTTTTCCCGACACCGGTGCGGCAGCCCTCGCGCGCCGTGACTGGGGAGAAACACCGTTTAAAGTCACTGATTTGGGTAGCAGTCGCACTCCTGTTGAAGATAAAATTGCACCGGAAGATCAACTTTTCCTTTTGATCAATCCAGCAGCCGTAGAAGTGGCCCAAGTCGAAAAAATTTACATAGCTGCGGCCGGTCGCCCAGTAATTCTACTAAACCCGCGCCTGGAAGATGTTGCTACCATAGGTATAGGCTATGCGGGCCGCCAATTGCGCGATCGATTCCTCAGCAAAATCGAATCCTGCTACTATATCAGACCCCTAGACACTGCGGCTTTATTCCGCTGTTACCCCCAATCCTGGCAAGTCTGGCTGGAAACAAACGACGAATACGAACTAATTTCTGAAACCGCCCAAAAACCTGTCGGAGATGATTTAGAGCGGATTTTAGCCAAAGCTATCGGAACCGCCGATCCTGACTCCACCACACCTGCCAAACCCCTAAAAAAGAAAGGTTTTTTGGCAGAACTCCAGACATTCCTCAAAGCTTTGACTCAGTGACAATCGTTAAGACTCGATCGTATTTTAGGGTATGTCAGCTAGGATTATTTTCGACTGAATCGGTCGGCTAATCGCTGATGTACCCTAAAGCGTGAAATAACTCAAAGCTTTGCCTCAGTAACAGCAGTTGCAGAAGCACAATGAACAGCTTGCCTGTGTTTCTATCAGTAGCTACGCAAACAGAGATTGGCGAGCTTTACACGACATTTATACAAAGCAGTATAATGGGTGACACCCCTCCACCGTAAAAGAGGGGAGGCAAATAGCAGCAAAATCAGATGCTATAAGCTAGAGATGGGGCTTTTGAGTCAGGGAAGCGGATAAACACAATGGAGCACCGGCGCATTGTTATCGGGGATGTACACGGGCATTACGACGGCTTAATGACCCTGCTAGAGGCACTTGCCCCCAGCTCGAACGATCGCGTCTATTTTTTGGGAGACTTAATCGATCGTGGCCCCAAAAGCGCTCAGGTATTAGATTTTGTGCAGCAAAGCCCCTACCAAACTCTGTTGGGCAACCACGAACAACTGATGCTGGAAGCTTTGTCGGGGACACCGATGGATATGCGAGCGTGGCAATCTTGGCTCTACAGTGGCGGCGATGCGACAGTAGCCAGCTACAGAGATACAGGGATGATGCCGTACAAACACTTAGAGTGGCTGCGATCGCTCCCCACGCACCTGGATTTAGGGGACATCTGGCTGGTTCACGCCGGCGTTGACCCCCATCTGTCGATCGATGAACAGTCGATCGAACAACTTTGTTGGATTCGCAGGGAATTTCACACCATGTCGAAACCCTATTTTCCCAATAAATTAATTATCACCGGTCACACGATCACCTTTACCTTTCATGGGGTCAGACCGGGCGAATTAGTCAGGGGCGAAGGGTGGTTGGACATTGACACGGGTGCTTATCATCCCAAAAGCGGCTGGCTGACAGGATTTGACCTCAGCTACCGCAGAGTTTATCAAGTAAATGTATTTAACAATCAAGTCCGAATTTTGCCCTTTGACGAAGTTGTCAGGCAATTGAAGCCGCAGCCGATTGCACCCCCGCAAGCTGCGATCGATTCTATTGTTCAACAGCAGTGTTAAATCAAGTTTTCGGTGTAGGGTATGTCAGTTTTAGTCCGATCTATCTCACATCTTGCACGATTCTCAAGAACGGGCATCTTGCCCGTTCCACAAAGAGTAGATTTTCTTGTGGAACAGGCCGGAAAGCCTGTTCCTAAAAGGCTAATTGAGAATGGTGCAAGATGTCAGATATATTAAGTCGAAATTAACCTGCTTCTGACGTACCCTAGTAACTGGATTTATTTTTTAACGAACTGCGAAGATGCGAAGATCGCGAAGTTAAGAAAAGAGAAGAGAGCGCCTGATATCGTTTCCGGTAGCATCGGAATTATTAGCCAAAATTAGGACACGCCAGTGCCGTGTCCCTATAATATTATTATTTTCGGTAGGGACACGGCATTGCCGTGTCCTCTATATCATGTATGAGTGCAACCGGAATTGATATGACTGATTTACATTTGCTACGAACCTAAAAGCCTGCGGATTTCTAGCCTGTAATCCTCATTATCCAAACCTTCACCGCTAGCGAGATCCGGATCTATAGCCTGCGAAATAGCAGCAATACGATCGCCAGTTGCCGGGTGAGTGCTCAAAATGCTCGGAGGAGAAGGCTTGTTGAGCAACTTTTTCATAAAATCAACCATCCCAGATTGAGCGTAACCCGCTCGCCCCATAGTTTGCAATCCCAACTGATCCGCCTCATACTCAGCTTGGCGACTGTGGGGACGCCGCAAAGCCAATTCCACCCCAATCTGAACCGCCTGAGATCGATCGAGCCCTGTGGCCGAAGCTACACCTGAAGCTATGGCCATTTGACGCATTTGTTGAATCGCGTGGCGAGCATTAATGTGAGCGATTTCGTGGGCGATCACACTGGCCAATTCTGCCTCATTGTCCGCCGCTGCCATTAAGCCTTTATTCACATAAACAAAACCGCCCATAGTTGCAAAAGCATTAATCGCGTCGTCGTCAATCACTTGAAAAGTATAAGGAATATTGGGGCGAGTGCTTTCTTGAGCGAGTCGTTGACCGATGCGGTTGATATATTCTGTAGTGTCCCGATCGCGGTCAATCTTAAACTGGCGACTGGTCAACTGCTGATTAATTTGTCGGCCAATAGTCACCTCTTGGCGATCGGACATATTCGACAATTGAATAACTTGAATGCCCCGAAAAATTAGTTCAGGCAAAGAAAATGCTTGAGTCGGTTCCGGGGAAACCACCCAGATACCAGCAGCCACAATTAGGGACAGAAACAGATAAATCGCCCGGCCACAAGTACGCCGGCAAGTCAACCAAAAACTTTTTAACATGATTGATACGTGGCAGAAGTTAGGTAAAATTTTACGAAAAACTCGAAAACTCACTCAATAGGCAGACGCAATTTGAGGCTGCTTAGTTGCTATTCTAGCTTTTTGCCAATTTTTAACGGCGCCACCAGCTTCTGGGCGAGCCGCCTGTCGGCCAACCAACCGCCGTCAACTGCCTTCTGGCTTAAGTGCCCCAGTCATGCGGATTTTGGGCGATCGTTGTGGTAATATCTTTTAGCTTCAGGACTTACGCATCAATAAAGTATGTCATTGCCAGCGGTAGCTCAGCAATAGCAGCATCTGTTTTTCATCGATGTCTGCGTAAGTCCTGAGCTTGTAAACATACTCCTGTCGCTATCAGTATAATAGGCGATTTATGAAAATTTTGGATTCTCAAGGCCGGCTGTTCGGCAAACTCAGCATCCTAGACGTAGCTGCTGCTCTAATCGTACTGCTAGTTGCAGTCGGAATCTTCTTCTTTCCCGGCACTTCTGGCGGTTCCGTGGCCCAAGTCGGCGCCAGTGTCAAACCTGTAGAAATCGATGCAATTGCGATCGGTCTCAAAGGAACAAATGTTCAAAATTTGTTCAAACCCGGTGATAAAATCAATGTGGTGATCCGCAATCAACCCTCCGGTCAGATTACCATCAAATCTGTCAAAACTCTCACCAGAACCCTAGCAGTTCCTCAGCCCAACGGCACTCTGAAAGCTCTCCCCGATCCCAGAGAAGAAGAAGCCTTCAGCAAAAATATGATGTTTACCTTAGAGGGAAAAGGTCAACTTACTGAAAATGGCCCGGTTTTAGGGAATACGAAAGTCAAAATTGGCACTACGCTAGAGCTTGAAGGCAATAAGTACATTTTCAACGCCAGCGTTATCGACGTGCGAGTCAAAGAATAATTAATAGTCATTAGTCAGTTGTCAGTTGACAGTTGATAGTTGACAGTTGACAGTTGACAGTTGACAGTTGTCATTGGTGTCAAATTCCGACTAAAATTCATGATAAATCTCGCTTCTAGCAGAGTCTAGATCCCCCCTAGCCCCCCTTAAGAAATGGGGGACAAGATTATTGTCAAAGTCCCCCTTATTAAGGGGGACTTAGGGGGATATAGACTTGGATATAAACGAGAGATACAGAGGTCTTTAGGATTAAGGAATGAGAATTAAATAACTTTCACAAGTTTGTGGGATGGGCGTCCTGCCCGTCCAAAAAGGAC
>NZ_JAUBRI010000129.1:0-7777 GCF_036701795.1 Microcoleus sp. N9_A1 | reverse complement strand
TGGCTAAGTTTTAGTCTGAGATTGACATAAAGCGCTCCTAGTAATAGGGGCGCTTTTTGTTTGGGGAAAAATTTTTTAGAGACCTGCTTCTATCCGCTAAATCCCTTAAATCGGTTACCACCCTTACCTCCGTTACATCCATTCGTTGCTTTCCTTCTTCCTTTTTACTTATTTTTTCTTCCTTTATTCTTTAATTTTTTATGATTACTATAGAATATAGCCACTAGGCCGATCGAGATACTGTCAGGAACCCCAGAGCTGAAGCTAGGGGCTTGAAAGAGAAATCTAACAAGCCATCTTGACCAGCCTAAGTCTTAACTGACTACGTTTTTTGAGTCACGATACCCTGGGATGCGTAGCTAGTCCCTTGCTCTATCGTTGAGAGTTAAACAGTTCTAAGGTCACGCTTTACAGTGCTTTCAGCCCAACAAGCTCACTAAACATTGACCGACAAGCTAACATTACCCCAGAAATGGGAGTTTGAGGCAACAATACCTCATCGGAGGGGCAACCATACCCCTCCAACCCCGAAAGGGGATTCAAGGCGGTTGAAACCGCTACCGAGTTCCTCCCCATGTCGTTAGCCCGGGGCTTCCCTCTCGTTTTTGGTGACATACTCCACGGGCGAAATCTTATATTATGGTCTAGGATTCCAATAGTCGGATTCAGAATATGTTGGGCTTGCTATAAAGTGTTCGCTAGCAGCAATGCAATTGTGTCAATTCCAGAATCTAACCATAGACAAATGTAGCTGATCAGGAGTCGCTCCTCACCGTCCCAAGCGCTCTATCTGTAAGGAGAATTTGTATTATGAAAGATGGAAAAGAAGTACGCCGCGTCTCCACCGCAGTGATTGCTGGTGTTTGCGGGTTGGCTTTACTTGCGGGAGGGGGCATTGCCTGGTGGACGGCGAATCGTTCGCCAACTCCCGCAGACACACAGTCTTCCGCTCCGACTAACGCTCCGGCGCTGTCCCCAATTCCTGCGGAATCCCCTGTTGTAATTATCCCGGTGCCCCCTCCAACTCCTGTCCCAGTTCCTAACGCTCAGACGCCTAACGCTCAGACGCCTAACGCTCTGGTGCCAAAGTCGCCACAGCCAAAGCCTTTGCAGCAAACAGATGTCCAGACAGTGCAAGTTTACTGGGTTAAAGATGCCAGCGGCAAATTTGAGGGAGTTCCTACGAAAGTAGCTGTCAAACAAGCTGACAAGCCTGATGCAGCTTTACAAGCTGCTTTTAACAGTTTGTTGGCTGGGCCGAAGGATGGAACTGTTTCTAGCGAAATTCCTAATGGGACAAAACTCAGGGGTTTGAGTGTTAAGAATGACGGAGTTTATGTGGATTTGTCGGCCGAATTTACTTCGGGGGGAGGGAGCAATTCGATGACTGGTCGGTTAGGGCAAGTTATCTATACGGCTACGAGTTTACAACCGAATACCAAGGTTTGGATTTCGGTGGAAGGCAAGCCTTTAGAACTTTTGGGTGGCGAAGGTTTGGAGGTGGCTCAGCCGAGTACCCGCCAAAGTTTTGACAAAAATTTTCCTCTTTAGTAATTATGAGTCATTAGTTACAAGTGATTAGTCATCGGTCTCAAGGCCGATAATAGGAATTGATAACTGATGACTCATGACTGAGGATTGAGGATTGAGGATTGAGGACTGGCAACTAATTTTCAGTGCTTCGTAGTTAGGCTAAATGCCCGAAAGTGTAGGGCTTGCTGTTCGATCCGGCTGGCAAGCCGATCGCACACCATATTACACAGCTCGAAAATTAACTCGTCTTGCACCTTATAATAGGCTGAAGTGCCTTCACTCCGGCGAGTAAGGATACCAGCTTGGAGCATGAGTTTTAGGTGCTTAGAAACATTGGCTTGACTCGTTTGAGTAGCTTCCACCAACTCTTGCACGCATTTTTCGCCGTCGCGAAGCAAGTTCAAAATTCGTAAACGCATTGGCTCGCTCAAAATACTGAAATACTCAGCAACTTGTTGCACAACCTCTTGCGGGACAGGCTGGGATGACTTCATCAAACTCACCGGAGAGAAGTGATCTGGAAATATTAGCATTTATTCCATAACAATAAAGTAATCTTTCAATCCGGATTAATTCGCATCAAAACTTGACCGTATTCGACAGGTTCGCCATTTTGAACTAAAATTTCCATCACTTGACCGGACACTTCATCAGCATCGATCTCGTTCATCAGCTTCATCGCTTCGATAATACAAACTGTCTGGCTGACCTTGATGCGATCGCCCACATTGACAAAAGGCGGCTCGTCAGGAGCAGCAGCGCGATAAAAGGTTCCTACCATCGGCGAGATAATTGGCACCCATTTCGTATCGACAGAAGCAGGTACGGCAGCAGGTACGGCGACAGGGGCGACGGGTACAGGGGCAGCCAGATCCGCTGCTAAATTTTGCTCAACAGCCGGAGTTGACGCTAAGGTGGGGCTAGCAACAGCGCCCAAGGCGATCGGAGCGACTGTCGCCACGGCAGCAGGGAGCGCAGCAGAGGTGCCTGGTGAACTTGCCAGACTGCCTTTGCGTACTGTCAGTTCAATATCCCCACTTTTTAAGGTCAGTTCCGAAATGCCAGTTTTGTCTAATACAGTTAGCAGGTCACAAAGCTGGTTTAAGTCTAGTTGCACAGCAGATTCAAGGGTAATTGAGAATTGAAAATTGAAAATTGAAAATTGAAAATTCAGAATCAGGCGAAGCTAGGAGCATCAACGACTTTGAAGGCAAAAGGGATAGTTTTTAAGCTGTGAGCGATGAGTATTGAATTTGGACTTCTTTAACTCATAACTCAGAACTAAAAACTAAAAACTCCCTTTTCCTCTCTCGTTTCTACTCTCGGCCGAGGTACTTGTCTTCACGAGTATCAATCCGAATCCGTTCTCCAATGGAAATAAATAGAGGCACCATAACCTGAGCTCCGGTGGAGACGATCGCGGGTTTGCTGCCACCAGTGGCAGTATCTCCTTTGACTCCGGGATCGGTTTGCATCACTTCCAAGACAACAGAATTGGGCAGTTCCACTTCCAGGATTTGGTCGTTCCAGCGAAGGATGTTGACTTCCATCCCTTCATTGAGGTACTTGACTCGATCGCCTATTTGCTTAGAATTGAGGCGACTTTCCTCGTAGGTTTCCATATCCATAAAGACGAACTCGTCGCCCTCTTTATAGGTATGCTGCATCACACTCTTTTCCAGGTTGGCTTGAGGCATAGTCTCGCCCGCCCGGAAGGTTTGTTCTACTACGTTTCCGGTTTGGACGTTTTTTAATTTTGTCCGCACGAAAGCCGAGCCTTTTCCTGGCTTGACGTGGAGGAATTCGATAACCCGCCACACGCCGTTATTCCATTCAATTGAAACACCTGGTCGAAAGTCGTTACTAGAGATCATATAAATTTTTGCGGGCAATCCCGTCGCCTTGGGGCACGGGGGAACTACAGTCAGTCGATTTTAGATTTTAGATTTTAGATTTTAGATTTACTCCACAGATGAATTTGGGAGATTGAACCTTGGTCTAAAATTTTGATCTCTCCACGACAGGAGTCTGGGGATTGTATCCGTTTTTGAGCGGGTCAGGTTAAAGCTGCAGTCTAGCTGACGGCATCAAAAAAGCAATTGGCATTTTATTTTACCGTTCAAAGGGAGCAAGTGCTGTACTGAAATGTTAATGGCAGTGGGCAGTGGGCTGTTGTCAGTTGACTGGTGACTATTGTTAGTGGGCAACTCCCTCCCTGCCCGAACGAACAGGCACTTTAGATGGGTAGCAGCTTAGAAGGCCGACAGCGCTGTGGGAAGATAATAGAGGCAATAAAAGTTAAAGTTATGTTGCATTGGCCTAATTTCTCGATCAATACGTGCAAGCGCTGGGGCAAAACCGTCGCTTTAGCGCTCTTGCTGTTCACTCTCTCCCTGAGTTTCAGTTCAGTCTCCCATGCCAAACGCCCCAGCAGCAGTATGCCTGCTGGGAATGCGATTACGGACGGGCGGGCGCTGCTGCGCTTCGCTTTACCTATTGACAATCAAACTGTGCGAGAGTTGCAAATCAGTCTCGAAGACATTGGCAACCACATACGATCTAAACGTTGGGGGCCGATTAGCAGCGATGTCAGTAAAGCTTCCAGGATTCTGAACCTTCGGGAATCTGACCTTTTAGAGAGTATTCCCGACGCCAAAAAGCCGGAAGCTGAGGCGCTAGTTGCAGGAGTCAAGGACGGAATTGCTCAACTGGAAAAGGCTGTTGAGGCTAAAGACAGGGACAAAGTGATTGACTTGAAAGCCACAATCTTAGGTTCGGTAGGCGAAATCGAAGAGTTGATGGTGACAAAGTTTCCGTTTGAAGTGCCTGCCAAGTATGCTAATCTGCCTCAACTGAAAGGGCGCGCTACTGTGGCTGTACAAACTGAAAAAGGGGAAATTAATGTTGTGGTTGACGGCTACAGCGCCCCGGTTACGGCTGGTAATTTTGTGGATTTAGTTGATCGAGGTTTTTATGACGGTTTGCCGTTTATTCGATCGGAAGAATCCTACGTTTTGCAAACAGGAGACCCCGAAGGCAAGGAAGTCGGTTTTATTGACCCAGCTACTGGCAAATACCGGAATGTACCGCTAGAAGTGCTCGTCAGGGACGAAAAAGAACCTATTTACGGGATTACTCTAGAAGATGCGGGGCGTTATCGCGACGAACCTGTTTTACCTTTTTCGGCTTTCGGTACAGTGGCGATGGCTAGGGAAGAAGCCGATCCCGACAGCGGTTCTTCTCAATTTTTCTTTTTCTTGTTTGAACCTGAACTCACGCCCGCTGGCCTGAATCTTTTGGACGGCCGCTATGCTGTTTTTGGTTACATGATTGAAGGAAAAGAAGTTTTGGAGCAACTGAAGCAGGGAGACAAGATTGTATCTGCTAAGGTAGTTAAAGGAATCGAAAATTTGGTGCGACCTCAAGTTTAATTAATGACGGCGATTGAAATCGCTGCTTGTCAAAAGTGACGGCGATTGAAATCGCTTTTACACAAACAAAGCCCGCCTGTGCGGGCTAAAAAAATCAAGAGTGACTGCGATTGAAATCGTTTCTAGATGGTGAAGGAGATTGAAATCGCTTCTGCACAGATAAATCCCGCATCAGCGGGCTGGAGGAAGAGATGATTTTTATAGTTTCGTTATTAAAATTAGGAATTAAATCTAGAATATGGCTATTTTACAATTTTTATTGGTAATAGGTTTGGGCGGATTCGCCGGGTTGTTGATTGTAAAAAATGTGAATGAAAGCAAGCAAAAGCAGCGGTTGGATGAGGCTTTTTATCAGTTGTTGGAAACTCACAACAGTCAAATTTCGTTGATTCAACTGGCGGCTAATGCTAGGGTTGAGGCTGAAGTGGCTCAGCAGTATTTAAGTCGGCAAGTTAAGATTTTTTCGGCGATTTTAGAGGTAGATGATGAAGGGGATACTTTTTATAGGTTTCCTAGGTTGCGCTTGCCGCCGAGTTCGGGTAAGGAATGGTAAAGCAGTGGACAGTGGACAGTTGACAGTTGACAGTTGACAGTTAATCTTTTTGCTGGATAACGTAAAGTTTTGTAACAAATTCCGTGTCTTTGCATAAAATCTCGATCGCGCCTCAGATAGATACACAGGGAAGTCGTTCTCTACTCCCCAAAGGGACTAGACCAACTTGATGACAAAATCTGAGGTGCACATGAAAAGATTCACAAAAATGCTTGAACAAGCTCCCCTGAAAGGGTTTGTTCAAAGCTGTCTGTCGTTGACTGCTTTCACCGTCTTGGGATTTAGCGCCGTTGAACCGGTAAATGCCGCCAGTCTCCATACTGGTTTCGCTTCCTATGCCGTTACCGACCTCGGCCAAACCAATGCCTACGGTATAACCAATTCTGGACAAGTGCTAGTTAGTAATGGTGTTGCTGGGGTGTGGGACAACGGTCAGATAACTGAAATCAAAGACACCACTTGGGCTTACCAAATGAATAGTTCCGGTCAAGTCGTGGGTCGTTATCTGGGTGAAAATTGGACGAATAATGCCTACGTGTGGGAAAACGGTCAAAGGACTGACCTCGGTTATTTTGGTGGTATCAGCAGTCTGGCTAGCGACATCAATGACGCTGGACAAATAGTTGGTTGGTTTAATACTACAAAAGAGAAATTTAATCCCTTTTTGTGGCAAAACGGCGAGATGATCGATTTGGGTACTCTTGGTTTCAATGGAGGGGCTCAGGGTATCAACAATCAAGGACAAGTAGTTGGTTATTCGGGCCTAGCTTTAGGCATAACTCATGCTTTCCAGTGGGAAAATGGCAACATGATTGACTTGGGAACCCTTCCAGGAGATAACGGCAGTACAGCTTATGATATCAATGATTCTGGGCAGGCAGTTGGTGCTTCATCAAATAGTACCCTCAAGCAAAGCCATGCTACTTTGTGGTCAAACGGTGAAGTTACAAACCTCGGTACTCTCGGTGGCAATATGAGTGCTGCGATCGCGATTAACAATAAAGGGCAAGTAGCAGGCTTTGATACCGTTACTGGCAATGGCGGGCTCAATCATGGTTTCATCTGGGAAGATGGCGAAATGGCTGACCTCAACAGTCTGATTGATGAGGAGTCTGGGTGGTTTTTACAACAAGTAAGCGGCATTAACGATCGCGGTCAAATTGTGGGACAGGGCATTAACAGTGCCACTGGAAAAAGTCATGCTTTCCTCCTCAACCCAATCTGCGGTAGTTCTCAGCGAAATCCCTTGTTACCTGATAGTTTTGAGGATGGTTGGCATAGTTTTAATAATGTTGTCAGCCGTAAATGGTTTGACCCGCCCACGGCTGCTGGTTTTACTTTCAAAATAGGCGATGCTGCGGCTTCTGGCGGTAGCGGGGGGACGGGTGATGGCTGCATTGTTGACAAAAGCCCGATCGTACTTACTCCCAATCCAACGGAACCATCGCTATTTACTAAAATTCTAGGTCTTCCCAGCGGCATTGATGCTGACGAACTTTTCAGCGTCTTAGTTGGCGGCCAAGAAATCGGCAAATTCAAGCCTAATGAAGTAGTAGATTTTGTCGCCTTACTCGGTTACGGTGTTTCGGAGTTTAGCGTCACTGGCATTGATGCAGTAATTGACCCGAAAAATCCTCTAGCTTTCCCGATTAAATTGGAATCTAATCGAGATAAGTTCTCTTTCAAGATGCGGGCGATGGATGATGCGGAAGCTGTTCCCGAACCTTCTGAGATTGCGGGGATAGTAACTTCGGCTGCTTTTTTTGCTGGTTTGTTGCTGAAGCGGAAGCGGAAATTAGCGGCGATTGGATCGGCTCTTGAAATCGCTTCTACACACACGAAGTCTGCCTCAGCCGACTAAGAAATCATGTTAGATTCTCGAATCCTCAAAGAATTCGAGAATCTAGTATTATATTTAGGTTTACTTGTCAAATAAGTTGATGTCCGAATTGTTCATATCTCTATTCTCTTCCTCTGCGCCCTCTGCGCTCTCTGCGTTAACAGTTGACAGTTGACAGTTGACAGTGAAGTTTTTAGGCAGGGGATTTAAGCCCCTGCCTAAAAACAATCCACCTAAAGGTGGGGGCTTGAATCCCCTGTGATGCAGGTTAAATAATTCCAAAAAAATCATAAACGATAGTAGATAAAATCAAATATAATAGTATCAAATTAATAAAAAATTCTCGTATCGGCTCAATAAGTAGGGGTAACAGTTAATCTAGTTGCCAAGACAAGCCCAAGGGATGAAGAGAAGATTTTT
>NZ_JAUBRI010000128.1:0-7851 GCF_036701795.1 Microcoleus sp. N9_A1 | reverse complement strand
TTATTTGAAAAAAGTAATAATTTGGGTGACGGGATCTGAGAATTGACAGATTGGTTAAAAAAGGCACAACCATACTATAAAAAGAGTGTAGAAACAATCAAAAGATGGTTGGGAGAGATTGTGGGGTATTTTGAAGAAAGAACAACTAATGGGATAGTAGAGGGAATTAATACTAAATTAAAGCTATTAAAAAGGTGTGGTTTTGGATTGAGAAATTTGAGAAATTTTGAAATACGGGCATTACTTTTTTGGCATTTTCCTAAAAAATTAGCACAATAAGTACGGAAGAGCCAAAAAAAGCAAAAAGCAAAAAACAACAGATGAGTAAGGATGAATGGCAGATGAGTGATGATTTCTGTATCAATTAATCCCGATCGCAGAGCTGTAAAGCGCTACCATAGTTGCAGCCGAAGTTAACTAAAGTTTAAGAATAACTAGCTTGTCTCAACTGCTCACTGCTTTAGAGTTCCCAGCCAATGTCTGGAAGCTCAACAACGGGTTAACGGTAATTCACCAGCGGATTTCGGCCACACCCGTGGTCGCCCTAGACGTGTGGGTGAGGGCTGGCGCTACGCTGGAGCCGGATTCTTGGTCAGGAATGGCTCATTTTCTAGAACACATGATATTTAAAGGGACGGATTCGATCGCCCCTGGAGAATTTGACCAGGTAATCGAAAATCGCGGCGGTGTCGCCAACGCAGCTACAAGTCACGACTACGCGCATTTTTTCGTCAACGCTGCGGCCGATTATTTAGCAGAAACCGCGCAGCCGCTGGCAGAATTGCTGCTGCGGGCCTCGATTCCCGATCGGGAATTCGATCGCGAGCGAGATGTGGTGCTAGAAGAAATCCGCCAAGCTCAAGACAATCCCGATTGGCTGGGTTTCCAAGCCATGATGGAAACAGTTTACCAGCGACATCCCTACAGGCGATCGGTATTGGGTACGGAAGAGCTGCTGATGTCGCGAACTCCCCACGAAATGCGCTGTTTCCACCGATCGCATTATCAGCCGGAAAATATGACTGTGGTGATAGTCGGGGGAATTGATGAACAACAGGCCAGAGATGTTACTGGGAAAGCATTTGAGCAGTTTTCTGAGCGGTGGGATTGTCCCCAATTAACCGCAGAGGCGGAACCGCCACTGATAGAAATTCGCCGTCAGGAACTCTGTCTCCCCCGATTGGAACAAGCCCGGCTGATGATGGCCTGGACGGGCCCGGGAGTGGAACATTTGCAAAGTGCTTGCGGCTTGGATTTGCTGTCGGTGTTGCTTGCAGACGGGCGGACTTCGCGTTTAGTCAGGGAACTGCGGGAAGAATTACAATTGGTAGAGGGGATCGAGAGCACTTTCTCGCTGCAACGGGAATCGAGTTTATTTACTATCAGTGCAGTCTTGGACGCGAAGGATGTCGAACAGGTGGAATCTCGGATTTGCGATCGACTTTGGCAATTGCAGTCTGAGCCGGTTTCCGAGGTAGAATTGCTCCGCTGTAAGCGTTTGCTGTGCAACGATTTTGCTTTCTCGCTCGAAACGCCGGGACAGCTAGCGGGTCTTTACGGATATTACAATACGATCGCCACTGCCGAATTAGCGCTCAGCTATCCCACCAGGATTAAAGCATTTGGGCCATTAGACCTCCAGCGCCTAGCTCGACAATATCTCTCTCCCCGACGCTATACGGCTGTTGTGCTAAAACCAATCTAATAATAGTTCACTGTTGACTGTTCACTGTTGACTGTTCACTGTTAACAGCAACTAGGTTGGGTTGAGACATGAAACCCAGTCTATTAATTGGAAATTTGAGATTAGTCCCTCAATCTAAAATCTCAAATCGCCAATCTCAAATCGGATGATCGGTAACGCTCACGCTCTACCGATCCTACGAATAATCATGACTAACAGTCAACAGTCAACAGTCAACAGTCAACAGTCAACAGTCAACAGTCAACAGTCAACAGTTAACAAAGAATTCAATGAAAAATGAAATCCAGCGCACGGTTTTAGACAACGGTATTGTTGTCCTAGCAGCAGAAAATCCAGCAGCAGATATTATTGCAGCTAGGATATTCCTGCGGGCCGGCAGTCGCTACGTGCAGCCGGAACAAGCAGGATTGTGTCACTTGCTGTCGGCGGTAATGACTAAGGGAACCGATCGGCTGTCTTCGCTGGAAATTGCCGAGCGTGTAGAATCGGTGGGAGCGAGGTTGAGTGCCGACTCTACTACAGACTATTTTTTAGTGAGTTTGAAGACGGTTTCTGCGGATTTTGAGGAGATTTTGGAGTTGGCGGCGCAATTGACGAGATCGCCGACTTTCCCGGAAGCTGAAGTCGAACTCGAACGCCGCATTGCCATATCGGCAATTCGATCGCAACAAGAACAGCCATTTGCGATCGCCTTCGAGCAATTGCGGCACTCGATGTACCAGGAACATCCCTATGCTTTCTCTCCCTTGGGTACGGAAGCTACTATGTCAAAGCTCACCAGAAACGAGATCGAACAGTTCCACAAAACCTATTTCCGTCCCGATAATGTAGTTATTTCTGTAGCCGGCCGAATCTCGACCGAAGATGCGATCGCCCTGATCGATCGAACTTTTGGATCCTGGAAAGCGCCTTTAACACCCCTACCAACTTTAACCGTCCCCCCTCTCTCCCCCTCCCCTGAATCGGTCGTTACGGCGCAAGATACGCAGCAATCAGTGATTATGCTGGGCTACCTCGCACCCTCTGTCAAAAATCCTGACTATGCAGCGATTAAGTTGCTGAATACTTATTTGGGTAACGGTTTGTCGAGCCGATTGTTTGTGGAATTGCGGGAAAAGCGGGGCTTGGCTTACGACGTTTCTGCGGTCTACGCGACGCGCTTGGACACGGCTCAGTTTGTCGTGTACATGGGTACGGCGCCGGAAAATACAACGACTGCTTTTGAAGGATTGCGCGCAGAAGTCGATCGACTCACCAGCATCCAACTAAGCGAGGAAGAATTGCAAGCTTGCAAGAATAAGATGCTCGGTCAATATGCTTTAGGAAAACAAACTAATTCGCAAATTGCCCAAGTTTTAGGTTGGTATGAAATTTTGGGATTGGGAATTAAATTTGACCAGCAATTTCAAGAAGAAATTGCACAGGTGACAGCTTCACAAGCGCGGGCTGCTGCTAAGAAATACTTCATCGAACCGTATGTTTCTTTGGTGGGCCCGGAGGCGGCGATTACAGAATTGGGTGTAGTGGCTGTTTGTTAAGGAGGCAATTGGCGATCGAACTTTTCAAAAGTTCGATCGATGCGATCGCAGATAAAAAGACTTTGCTCGTCGTCCGTTGCAACGCAGGGTGCTAATCAGGTTATGCTGAGTTTTGTTGTTCTCTATATATTGGCGTAAAACGTTGTTAATTAGAGTTTTATACTGTTCTCCTTGAGCCTCAAACCACTGCTTGATATCTGGATCGAGCTGAACTAAGTTGTCGGCTAGAGCTGCTGGAATACGTAAAGTCGATCGTTCAAAAAATTCATCTGTCAGCGGTGGAATATCTGAGTAGTCGATATTCTCTTCCGATCTTGACTCTAAAGCTGCCCAGTTAGTACCGGAGGTAATGTTCAAATCGTTTCTGCTCATAACGGTTAGCTCTTCGCGCTGAAATGATTAGGTTGCGGTTAACGTGCATAAGGCTGTGCTGTCAAAAGATTTGGGACAACTCGATAATGTTTAACGTTAAATGTGCAAAGCGTTAAACCTCGTCCCACAGCACAGGCGGCAATCAAAGCATCAAGCAATCCCAGACTGTTTGACAAATGGTAAGTTGTGAAATCTGACAACGCACAGGCACAATCAGCTTCAGTTGCCCAAATTATTGGTAATGGTGCAACCAATTGAAGAGCTTTACGAACTTGCTGCATATTCTGAGAGTCTTGGATTAGCTCCATGACAACAAAACCGGGAACACTAGGTATATCTGAAAGACTCGAAAACCAAGCAATTGCAGGTGCATGACCCCGTTGAATATCAATTAAAACATCTGTGTCTAAAAGATACATTGGCATTTCTTATGTCCGCGTCCGTGTTTCTGCCTGATGGCGCAGGTTTCGAGCATATACTTGACTATCGGTGATATCAGGTCGTGAGTTGATGACTCCTTCGCTTTGCCAGTAAGCAACAAGCTCTGCTCCAGTTTTAGGTGGGTTGCTCAGAACTTGCCTGAGCGATAAAACACGTAGGATGTACTCAGATAAAGGTAGGTTTAGCAGCAAGGCTTCATTAGACAGTTGACTTTCTAACTCAGGCGGCAACTCTAATTGAATACTCATTTTTCCGTTCCTCATCGATCGAGATTCTCAATTAATCCTAGCTGATTTCCTCATTATCCAAAATTATCCGAAGATACCTGCACATAACGGCACAACAAAAAAAAACACAACCAGACTTCAATTGAACCTTTTCTGTTCCCGATCGGTCTAAATTCAAGACAGACCCATCAGGTCTAATTGATATGTACTTCGTAAAGCACTTTCAGATAAAAAAAGAGCTGACTCCCTGGCTCAGCGGACTCCTCGCCGCTTCCCTGCTTGCAGGAGTCGGCTACACAGCTTACAGCCAACTCGCAGTCAAATCAAACCGCGAAACCAGACGCAAGGAAAAAACCGTTGCTGTCCAAAGGGTGAACTTGCCGATCGCAATTTCGGCAAACGGCACAATTGTCCCCGAACGTTCCGTTAACGTCAGCCCCAAAACTTCAGGAGTTCTCAAAAGTTTGCTCGTCAAGGAAGGAGACAGCGTTGAAAAAGGGCAGATTCTCGCCTACATGGACGACTCCAACCTCCAAGGGCAACTTACCCAAACTCGCGGACAACTCGCAGCCGCGGAAGCAAACCTGCAAAAATTGCTCAACGGCACTCGAACCCAGGACATTGCTGTGGCTAAGGCAGTGTTAGCAGAACAACAGGCAAGTCTGGAAAAATTGCTCAACGGCAATCGAACCCAAGACATTGCTGTAGCTGAGGCACAAGTGGCAGAGCAACAGGCAACGTTGCAAAAATTGCTCAACGGCAATCGAAGCCAGGATATTGCCGTAGCCGAGGCACAATTAGCTGAACAACAGGCAAATTTACAAAAATTGCTCAAGGGCAATCGACCTGAAGACATCGCCCAAGCGATCGCCCAACTCAGAGATGCCGAATACGCCAAAAACCAAGCTGAGGAAGACTTTCAGAGAAATCAGGAACTCTATAATGCCGGAGCCATTGCTTTGCAAATTGTCAACAACTCCCGCACCGCGCGCGATCGATCTCAAACGCAAGTCAGACAAGCCGAACAAGCTGTAGCTTTGCTGCAAGCGGGTGCTCGCCCTGAAGAAATCGCTTCGGCGCGGGCTGCTGTGGAGCAAAAACGGCAAGCTTTGACCCTGGCGCGATCGGGCGCACGCCCGGAAGACATCGCTGCAGGGCGGGCTGCTGTGGAGCAAAAACGGCAAGCTTTGGCCCTGGCGCGATCGGGCGCACGCCCGGAAGACATCGCTGCGGGGCAGGCCGCAGTCGAGCAAAAACAGCAAGCTTTGGCGCTACTAGAAGCCGGTTCTCGCCCGGAAGACATCGCCCAAGCCCGCGCTCAAGTTCTCGCCGCTAGAGGCAGCCTGCAAAGCGTTCAAGCGCAGATTAACGACACTGTGCTACGGGCTCCTTTCACCGGCACTGTCACGCGCAAGTACGCAGATCCGGGCGCTTTTGTGACTCCCACGACGGCAGGTAGTGCGGTTTCTTCGGCGACTTCTTCTTCGATTTTGTCCTTAGCTTCCAAAAATCAATTAGTAGCAAACGTAGCAGAAACTAATATTTCTCAGATTCAGATCGGCCAGGCTGCGTCTATTCAAGCTGATGCTTTTGCGGACAAGACTTTTGCAGGTAAAATCACTCAAATTTCGCCTCAGTCGATCGTCCAGCAAAATGTGACAAGTTTTGAGGTAAAAGCGGCAATTATTAATGATGATAAACAAATGCTGCGATCGGGCATGAATGTGAATGTTGAGTTTAAGGCTGGTGAACTCAAAAATGTTTTGGTAGTCCCGACTGCGGCAATTGTGCGCCAACAAAGGGAAACGGGGGTTTTTGTTCCCGGTGGAGAAGATGGTAAACCTGCTTTTATGCCGATTAAGACTGGTATGACGGTGGATGATAAGACGGAAGTGCGATCGGGTTTGAAAGGAAATGAAAAAGTGCTGCTTAGTTTACCCCCCGGATTGCGGCCTAGATCCCAAAATCCATCATCGGGTGGAATTCCGGGTTTGCAACCAGGTGGCGGAACCCGCTTGCGTTAGTGGGAAAAATGAAAAAGGAAAGCACAACACCCATACACCAATTAATTATCGATCTCCTTCTTCTCTCCCTCTGCGCTCTCTGCGCTCTCTGCGGTTAAAAAAAATCTTAATCCCCACCAACTAGGCATTACCAATACCCAACTACCTAATGAAATTAAAGACTCGCCCAGCTATCAACAAAATCTCTAACGTTCAAATCGCGTTCATGGCGACAGAAGCGCTGTGGAATAACAAATTGCGTACCAGTTTAACCATGCTGGGCGTAATTATTGGGATATCTTCGGTAATTGCCATTACTTCGGTGGGACAGGGAGTGCAAAAATCAACTGAAGAACAGTTAAAAGCTTTGGGTACAAATGTGCTGTTGGTTTTATCCGGCGCTTCGCGATCGGGCGGTGTCAGTCAGGGAAGCGGTTCTGCTACTACCCTTACTTGGGATGACGCTAGGGCGATCGGCAAACAAGCTCCTGCAGTTAAGGCAATTTCGGCTTATTTGCAGCGTCAAGTGCAAGTCGTTTACGGCGGACAAAATTCATTTACTGCTATTTTGGGAACTGATTTAAACTATCCAGATGTGAAGAACATTCAACCCCAAGAAGGACGGTTTTTTAATGAGGATGAATTGAATGCTGCTGAGCCAGTAGTTGTCCTCGGTTCTAAGGTGCGGGACGAACTTTTTGGAGCCGGAGCTAATGCGCTATCCTCCGATATTCGCATTCAGGGAAACCGCTACAAGGTCATTGGAGTGATGGAAAGCAAGGGGTCTGTAGGGGGAACCGATCAGGACGATCGAGTGTATATTCCCCTCAAAAATATGTCTTCGCGGATTGTGGGGAGAAATTCTTTAGCGGGGATTGCGATATCGGGTTTTTGGTTGGAAACTGCGGGCGAAGCGGATTTAGCGGATGCTCAATTTCAAGTGGAAAATATCATGCGCCTGCGCCACAATATTTATCCGCCACAACCGGATGATTTTCGAGTTGTCAATCAAGCTGAGATAGTTAATACTTTCAGCAATGTGATCGGTTTATTTACGGTTATGATCGGAGCGATCGCCGGAATTTCTTTGGTGGTTGGCGGCATCGGTATTGCTAATATTATGTTGGTATCTGTTGTGGAACGTACTAAGGAAATCGGGATTCGCAAAGCGGTAGGCGCTACTAATGCAGCAATTCTAATTCAATTTATGGCGGAATCAATTTTAGTTTCCACGGTGGGGGGAACGGCGGGTATTGGGTTGGGAGTTGCGATCGCCTTTGGGGCTTCGACAGCGTTCAAATTTCCGTTTGTGGTTTCTGTATGGTCGATCGCGGCGGGTTTTGGGCTATCCTTTAGTGTGGGCTTGTTGGCTGGAGTGCTTCCGGCGAGGAATGCGGCGCGCTTAGATCCGATCGCAGCTTTGCGGAATGATTGAACTTAGTGACGTTCGCCCCAGTTAAATTAGACCTCTTGCAAAAATAACTAGGACGGGCTCTTCGGCCCATCCCACAAGAGTTATTTTTTCTTGTGGGATGGGCCGAAGAGCCCGTCCAATAAATTTATGA
>NZ_JAUBRI010000127.1:0-7904 GCF_036701795.1 Microcoleus sp. N9_A1 | reverse complement strand
AAGGAAGGAAGGAAGGAAGGAAGGAAGGAAGGAAGGAAGGAAGGAAGGAAGGAAGGAAGGAAGGAAGGAAGAAGAAGGAAGGAAGAAGGAAGAAGGAAGGAAGGAAGGAAGAAGAAGGAAGGAAGAAGGAAGAAGGAAGAAGGAAGAAGGAAGAAGGAAGAAGGAAGAAGGAAGAAGGAAGAGGGAAGAGGGAAAATTGCCCAATTCCCAATGACAATTCCCAATGACAACTGCCCAATGACAACTGCCCACTGTCCAATGAAAACTGTCAACTGTCAACTGTCAACTGTCAACTGCTTCAATGTACTGACTGTCTAACAGAAAAGCACCTTTTTCAAAGCGAATTCCCCAATAATTGCCGGGACGCCGATCGATCACAACGCCTTCAGCGCCGATCGCAATTAAATTCGCAGGCCGCAGCATCGGCATCGGTTCGGCAGTTTTGACGTAGGGCGGCATCGCCACAACTCGGACTTTTTGACCGATTGTAAATTCTTTTTCCATGAGTTTTATTCCTGTTTGGCGAGCGGCATAACTTAAGCGTAACTGGGAGTGCGATCGCGATCGATGAAATTTCAGACAGTATCTTTCATGCGTTTAGCCAGCAAACAATCTTCAAAGCTAAAAGATTCTTCGTCTAAAAAGCTAGAGATTGCCATTTCAATCGTAGCTTCAAGAGAACATTCAAGTTCAGCGGACTTGGACAAGAGGGCAGCTTTTATATAGTCAGGCAAATTATCGACCAACTGATGAATATCTTCGGTCGAAAGGTGTTGCTTGGTGATAGTTTGAGTCATAGTTCTCTGGGGATTTTAACGTTGTAGGGAGGGTTGCTGGCTTGGAGGATCAGGGTTTCTAATTCATATGATAACCCCGGTCTTTGCCATTGGTTGAGAGTGACGAAGGCAATCCTCACGTCGTCTGGATTGTAGCGATCGAGCCAGCCCCACAGAAAGGCTTTATGTCCGTTGCGAAGTCTGTCTCGCAAGTTTTTGGCTTTGCCAATGTAAAGCAGTCCTTCGGAGGAATGCCGAAATGCGTATAAACCTACTCTGGTAGGAATAGTACCAAAGTCGCGGCTGAGGGGTTGGCATTGCTAAAACGGGGTGAAGGCAAGGGTATCCAGAATTTGGCGGGCTTCTTGTTGGATAGAATCGGGCATGATGGGGGGGCGATCGGACTTTGCTTGATTTTATATTGAAGATCGCCCATTAATTACCGATTTAAATAATCCTGCAACAATTTCCAAGCCATTTGAGTACCCTCGCCTGCATTTACCTTCTCAAAATCTACATCTTTTCTCAAAACGACTAAACCCACACCTTCTTTGATTTCTATTGCCTCAATATTACTAATTCTCGCCAAGAATAGGTAATTATCCTGTAGGACTGCTTGATGATTTTGGGTTTTTTGATGAACAAAAGTTGTGACAAATTCCATTTTATAGTTTTTTTCAAGACAAGTTTCTTCCTCCAATTCTCGCACTGCGGCCTGATTTGGACTTTCTCCAATGTCCACGCCACCACCAAAAGTAGAAAGCATCCCTTCACTTGCAATACCTGGAATATTATCTCGCAGTTGTGCCACAATCTGGCCGTTCGGCAGGATTAGAAAAATGCGAACAATTGACTTAGGAATATTCATATTAAGTATTTGACAATCTATAGTTGAGAAATTAGGAGACTGCACGCGCCGTGTCCCTACCCAAAATAATATTGTAGGGACACCGTACGTGCAGTCTCCTCTATCCTGACGGAATTTATATGACGCAAAAACCCGGTCGATCAAGCTAATTCACTCATTTTAGGTTCAAGTCGCGCTACAATTGTCGGTCGGGATAAAAACGGCTGATCTAAAAGTAGGGGATAGTTGGTATGGCTACAAGTCGTCGCATAGAGCGCGTAGCTTCAATGATTAAGCGGGAAGTCAGTCTGATGTTGCTGAACGGCATTAAGGACGATCGCGTCGGTGCAGGTATGGTTAGCGTTACCGAAGTAGTTGTTTCGGGAGACCTTCAGCACACAAAAATCTTTGTCAGTATTTACGGTACTGATGAGGCGAAAGCCGAGACTATGGAAGGTTTGAAATCGGCAACTAGCTATGTTCGTAACCAGTTGGGGCAGCGGTTGCAATTACGCCGGACACCAGGAGTGGCATTTCTAGAAGATGGTTCCCTGGAACGGGGTGATAAAATGGTGATACTGCTGAATCAGCTTTCTGCCGATCGCAAACCAGGTATGTTTGACGACGAAGAATTGACGGATGATGGCGAAAAATTGACCAATGATGATGATGATGATGATGATTTAGAAGCAGACAAGGATTAATTAGCATCTGAAGGCAGTCAACAGTCAACAGTCAACAGTCAACAGTCAACAATTCCAAATTACCCATGATTGACAATCTTTCCTTGCCAGAATTGGTAGCCCAGATGTTCGTAGTGCGTGCTTCTGGCTACTTGTTCGACCATCAAATTCGCTATCTTGAATGGGAGCCAACCGCCGACAAACTCCGCTATTATTTGGAAAAGTTGGGCGTCGGTGGGGTGATTTTGGTCGGGGGAAGCGCTGCGGAGTTGGCAGTTCGATCGCACCAATTGCAGTCTTGGGCCAAGTTTCCGCTACTGCTGGCGGCTGATATTGAGGAAGGTGTCGGCCAGCGGTTCGCGGGGGCGACTTGGTTCGGGCCGCCGATGGCAATTGCCGAAGTGGCGCGGCACGATGCAGGTAAAGCCGATCGATATGCTGAACAAATGGGCTCTGTGACTGCGATCGAAGCTAGGGCGATCGGTCTAAATTGGATTCTCGCACCAGTCGTTGATGTTAACAACAATCCCGACAATCCCGTGATTAACGTCCGCGCTTTTGGCGAGACATCGGAAATTGTCGGCAAATTGGCAAGTGCTTTTATTCGCGGCGCAGGGCAGCACCCGGTTTTGACTACAGCTAAGCATTTTCCCGGTCATGGAGATACGGCGGTTGATTCTCACTTGGAATTGCCGGTTTTGCCACATTCGCCAGCGAGATTGGCTGCTGTTGAGTTGCCTCCTTTTGTTGAGGCGATCGCTGCTGGGGTCGATGCTGTGATGAGTGCTCACTTGCTGATTCCAACTTGGGATGCCGAGTTTCCTGCTACTCTTTCTCGCAAGATTTTGATCGGCAAGCTGCGAGAAGAGTTGGGATTTGAAGGTTTGATTGTGACGGATGCTTTGGTGATGGGTGCGATCGCCAATAAGTACGGCGCTAATGAAGCTGCTGTTTTGGCGGCTGAGGCTGGGGCTGATGTTTTGCTGATGCCGCTTGACCCGGAAGGGGCGATTTTGGCTGTCTGCGAAGCTGTTACTCAAGGGCGGATTTTATTATCACAAATCAAGGAATCTGTCAACCGAATTTGGAAAGCAAAAATTAAGGTGGGTTTGCCAATTTCTGACCCCCCCCAACCAGGGCGGGCACAGGGGCACCGCCCCTACAAGGGGGGGAGCAAGCATCCAGAATCGATCGACTCGATCGACTTAAGTTTGCTGGCAAATCCAGAGGCAAGGGCAACTGCTGCCGATATTTTGCGAGATTCTTTGAAATTTGGCGGCAATCTACCTTTGCAGGTTGCAAAACCCCCAGAAAACCAGCTTTTGCGGAATTTGATTGTTGTAGATGATGTTTTGGGGTGCGAGTTTTTGGGCAACCACACTCCTGCCATCGCCCTTCCCGAACAGTTTGGTTACGAATTGCAACTGATTGACGATCGCACAGGGGCGATCGCTGATAATACAGGTGCAGAGCATTTTTCTCCGACACTGCTGCAAATTTTCATTCGCGGCAATTGCTTCCGAGGCAGTGCTGGTTTGACCGAAGCAGCTCAAGATTGGTTTAAGAAATTATTAAAAACGGGAGAACTGCAAGCTGTGTTAATTTACGGCAGTCCCTACGTTTTAGAGCAATTTTTGCCACACTTGCCTCCGAGTATTCCTTATGTATTTTGTTATGGGCAAATGCCGGCAGCGCAATCTCTCGTTCTAGAAGTGCTATTCGGCATTGACGGAACTGGTAATGCTTGAGTTGCCCGACTCCTAAATCTTTCCTTTGGTGTTTCCGTCAGGACTTAAATTCATCAACCCGGTTTCTCGCAAGAAATGTTGCCTTTGGTGGCAAAGCATCCAGAAACCGGGAATCCGATGCGGGTTCCTAAGTTCTGAATTGAACTTTCCAGCAGATCCGCTTCCTAGTCAGGAAAATGTGCTGTTTATCAATATCCTAAGACAGATCCCATCACTTACTAATGATTCGTATAATTTATTTTTATTTACGGTGGTGAATTGTATAGCTGTATACGGACAAAATTTAACTTCCATATTCCTAAGTTTGGACTATATTATTACCAGGGCCATAAATTTTTTTAGTAAAACATTGAGGGCGCATTATGATTCACTCCACTATTCCCCAAATCCAATACTCTTTAGATGTGATCCAAGATGAAGCGCGTCACCTAGTCCACGAGGGCGTGCTGAGCCGCCAACAGCCTATCTACACGCTGTGCCAATTCATCCCACCCCGGGAATGGGCTTGTGTAGAGTGCGAATTAGAAAAATGCGACTTCTTACTGCGCGATCGCATTGCCGACCTGATCGGTTCTGAAAAATGGGACAATGACTAAAGTTTGGTTCTCTTAAATTAAGTTGGCAAGTAAACTCCGGCTGTGTTAAAGACTCTTGATTCTTTAATACTGGGATTTTTGGGCGCGCAAATTTTCCAACTCGGCCCTCAGCGCTGCCATCTGTGCAGTTAATTCTTGAATCTCTAGCTTTACGTTAGGCTGTACAACCGACTCGGGAGGAGCATCTGTCGCTGCATCTGATTGCTTGGGCGAGACAGATTCATTGTCTGCATTCTCCCGATCGCCCGGCCCTGAGAAAATAGTATCTACAAAATTCCGGGCTTCTCGCTCAGTCATTTCTCCTTTTTCCAGCAACTCATCGGCTAGCTGGCCAAAATCTGACTTCAGTTTGTCAAGATTTTCTTCTCGCTTCAGGGGATCTTGCAATGTCTCAATTAAAAAGGAAGTTGCACCTAAAGTTAGGTGAAATCCTGTTTGCAGCATTTGAGGCAGGTTGTCGGGATTCATCTAAAAATGCCGCTAGAACGTTTTTCTGAGTTTTTGGTTCGCTAGTTGCTCCCAAGTTGGGGCGTAAAGCCGCTTCTTAGCGCGAAGATGCGAAGTTGTCGATCGCGATCGCCCCGAGTTAGGAAAGATCAGCTTTTGGGGGGACGTTTTGCCGTTGTGCCAATACTAATCGTATCATTACTTCGGAAATTGATAAATGTCAACTGTAAATTTTTGTAACAAGAAATAGAAACATCCCCACTCGAAAAGTCAGTCTATCGGGGCTTACGCATGGGGGCGAGAAACCCGGTTTCTGCGAAAAATTTGGGACGAGGAACGAGAAATACACGAAGAAACTGGGTTTCATCAGTCAGCGTGCATAAATCCTATCTATTTAAGATTGGAGATTTGAGGTTGAATCGAGTTAAGGATACAGCGCCTCACCGGTGGAGGGGTCAAATATAAATAGTCGATCGAAGTCAAGCTGTACCTTTAGTTGATCGCCCGATCGCAAGCGAACATTCGCAGGTATTTGTAACTGTACAGTAGTTTCAGCACTCAACAAAGGCAAACTCGCCCGAATTAAAGTTTCTCGCCCTAGAGGTTCCACTACTTTTACCTCTACATCAAGAGGGACTTTTTCTAATGCCCAAACATCGGTTTTCAAATCATCTTCTTCTGCGTTTTGTGGCGTAAACATTTCTATATTTTCTGGACGGATGCCCAAATCAAATCCTTGTCCTTCTCTAGGCTGCAATTTTTTCTGAATCGAGGGCGGACAGGCTAAATGTTGATTTCCCACTTGAAAGGATTCGTTAGTATAAATTGCTGGCAAAATGTTCATGGCGGGATTGCCTAAAAATGTGGCAACCATGCGGTTAGCTGGTTTGGCATAAATGCTTTGCGGATCTCCAATTTGTTGAATTTTCCCCCCATTTAAGACTACAATCTTATCAGCTAAAGTCATCGCTTCCACTTGGTCGTGGGTGACGTAAATTGTGGTAATTCCCAGCCGTTGATGCAGTTGTTTGAGTTCGGCTCTAGTGTCATCTCGCAGTTGAGCATCGAGGTTAGAAAGCGGTTCATCCAAAAGAAATACTTTCGGTTCGCGGGCGATCGCCCTTCCGAGTGCTACCCGCTGCTGCTGTCCGCCTGATAGCTGTTTGGGCTTACGCTTGAGGAGGTGATCGATCGAGAGTGAGCGGGCTACTGTTTCGACTCGTTCTTGAATTTTAGTCGGGTCAACCTTCCGCATCCGCAATCCAAAAGCCAGATTTTCCGCGACAGTCATGTGCGGGTAAAGCGCGTAATTTTGAAACACCATTGCAACGTCCCGCTGTCTCGCCGGAATGTTGTTAACTAAATTATCTCCGATGTAAAGATTGCCGGAAGTTGCGGTTTCTAAACCTGCAATTGTCCGCATAATTGTGGATTTCCCGCAGCCGGATGGCCCGACTAATACCCAAAATTCCCCGTCCGGGATTTTGAAGCTGATGTTTTCGATCGCGGTGACGTTTTGGTAGCGTCTGGTAATATTTTCTAAGCGAACATTTGCCATTTTGTGACTGTAATTGGTAATTGATAATGAGTGATTTTTACCTTCAGTCTTCAGCCTTCAGAAAACTGTTCCAATTCTAAAACTGTGCGGTCTAATTCTTCAACTATAGGCGTTAACTCAGCTTGGCGGAATGCTTCTACTAAACAACGATAATACCAGAGAGAACCGTCTTTGCCACCTTTAAAGCGTTCCCAAACAGTATCTCCTAATTGACGGGAATCTTTCAGGATCGATCGAACATTATAAAGTTTATCAGCAGCCGAGACTAATCTGACGGAGCCAGAAGCTGTAGAAATGCGATCGATATAGGCTTGTTTTCCCTGCCACCAAGGGGGTTTCGGCGTCTCGTCACTGTCTGTACAGCCGTCTACAATCGCTGTGACAGTATCCCCAAAGCGGCGGCAGATGGCTTCGCGGGTGGTGTGGCCGCCTTGATCTTCGATCGCATCGTGAAGCAAAGCTGCGATCGCCTCATCTTCATTTGCCCCATATTCTAAAGCTATACTAGCCGTGCCCAACAAATGGGCAATGTAGGGAACGCCCGAACCTTTGCGAACTTGAGTAGCGTGCAATTCGGCGGCATAGGTGAGGGCTTCAGAAAAACGGTTTGAGAGAATCATGAAAGTCACCTTTCTTAATTGGTATGATATATAAATTGTCGGGCTAAGACGAATCAAGAAATTCTTCTACCCAACGAAACTTGCTCTGTAATGACAAGAATTTCTGATGCCAAATATCACCAGGTTGGTATTTTTTACGGATGGCTCTATTGGGTAAAATCTGGATTAAAATTAAGTCAAAATAAATTAGGCTGAGCCGATTTTAGCCTCATAAGTTACACAAATATTGAAAAATGGTGGGAAATTGTCTGTAGTGCTTACCTACTTGCGAGTCTCCATTCAAACGCCTTGCAAACTCTTAAGAAACCGCTAAGGGACTCGCGGACAAATAAAATACCAGTCAAAATGGGGGAATCGTGATATCCCATTTTGGTAAAGTTTCAGAACGTTGCCATTCGGGCAAATACTGTTTTAACTCATGAGGTAAGACTTTTACGCCTTTCTCATAAGTTATCTCAATTAAGTGTACAATGGGCTTAATTCCTTTCCATGTCATGTTAGATGCCCAGTTTATGGCAGTTTCAACCGAATCTAAAATAGCACCATTCCAATAATAGACCTCTTGCAAAAATCCTTTTCATCAGTTAATGGGACGGGCTCTCCGGCCCATCCCACAAGAAAAAATCACT
>NZ_JAUBRI010000126.1:0-7976 GCF_036701795.1 Microcoleus sp. N9_A1 | reverse complement strand
GTCTTGATAGATGCGATTCCCCTTGAAACTGGAAGCCCCCGTCATAGCGGTACTCCGCTTGACGGTGGGTAGTTCACATTGGATACACAGGCCAGTGTATTTGACTCTAATTTTCACCAAACTACACCAAAAAGGAATAACTCGCCAATGGTCTCTACTGCCAAAAAAGAAATTTCCCCCAACAGCGAATCGCTACTGAAGCAAAAGCATCCTAAAACTCACAGCCACTATAGGTTTCAGGATTTTTTTGCCTTCGATCGCCAGATGGGTACAATTGACGACTGGAATCAGTCGCGCAACATTTTTACCAGCGAAGACTTCATTATCGGTTTGGTGGAGGGGCTCGAAGAAGAAGTCGGCCCCGCGTCCTCTGTCATCATGTATACTATTGGTTGCCAGTGGGGACTTCAAGATTCCGAATTTTTTCAAAAATGGTTTAGTGCCGAATACAGCCAGAACATTCGCCAGTCAAATCTCATGTTTCTGCTAGAAACTTGGTGGTGGCCTTTCACAGCTCAAGGTTGGGGTCGCTGGGAAGTGGACATGAGCGATCGCAAACACGGCTGCATCTTCATCAACCTCTTTGACTCAGCAGTTGCTCGCACATTGGGAGACGTAGGCAAACCGGTTTGTCACATATACGCCGGTTTGTTCGCCGGTTTCTTCGGCTCTTTAGTCAAAAAGCCTCTGAGCTGCATAGAACTCCAATGTTACTCAATGGGAGAAACCTATTGCAAGTTCTTGCTCGGCAACCCAGATAAAATTGATGCAGCAGCATTCTGGCTCAACGAAGGTGCCAACGCGCGCGATATTCAAAATCGACTGCAACACGGTGAAATATTGCGGTAAACAACCTGGAAAGGCACATCCCCTGCCCTGCCTTTCCTCCCACCAATTTCGCGATCGAAAGTGCGATGGTGGATTTCTCCAGGCAGGAAGAAAGATGAAAAGTCAAACTTCATGGTTGGACCAATCTGTCCAAGAATTCTTTGGTCACTATAATTGGCTGGGAAAATCTTTAGAAACCCCAAATGGCTCGACCCCCGGTCAACTTCTGAGTTTAACCCAGCCAGTAGCAGACTTTTTTCAAGCTATTTCTTGGGAAGGAATTCCGGAAGTAGGTGCCCTACCCCTACCGCCACCCTTGCCAGTAATTTCTATTTCTGAACAAGCAGAAGTCACCATTGATGACCTATTCGACCTGTTTTAATCTGTGTAGGGAATGGAAAATGAAAAATAGGGCAATCCCTCATCCATCTTCCCTCACTCCTCTTTCCTCATCCCTCAAAATCAATTAGTTAAATCCGTTAAATCCCGTACACGGCTCGTTGCCGAACTTCCTTCCTTTTATCAATTACCGATTACCACTTAATTAAAATCATGCACCCTGAGATTGAGGCGCTGCTGGATCAGGCAGAAAACCGCTTTTTAAAAGGCGAAGAACTCATAGCTTTTAAGCGTCAAGCTGTAACCCTTGTCCAGCGCTTAAAAATTTACGAATTTTTGCGAGAGAAGGAAGCAAGCATCTTCCAACCAGTAGCCAACAAACTACAAGAAACATTCCCCGACGAAAAACAAGAAACCTTAGAACGATCGCTCAAACACTGGGTGTTAGTCTTGCGGTACTGCGCTATGGCTATGCTGCTGAACGATCAAAATTTTCTCGAACAGCGCCTTGTAGACTGGCTTTCCGGCATAGTCGAAGCCCACCAAACTCAAAATATCGAAGCAACTGTTTGCAATCTGCTGCAAACTCGTTTAAAAGAATTGCTTTCCGAGCAAGCCCGGGCTATATTGCAACCATTTTTCGACCAAGCACAGTCAATTATTATTGACCAAGGTAATAAATAATCAGCTTTCTTCCCAATTTCCAATTCCCGATTCCCAATTCCCAATTTCCGATGATTAATATTGCCGACTTACTCAAACAGCCCCGACTCCCTGGAAACTACTTTGCCAGCGATGCCTACGTCCGAGGCGACCTCGAACTCGGCCTCCTCGAAAACCGCCGGGGTGATAGGCTCTTAGCACTCCCAGAAACACTGATTCAAGCCATTTATATCGGCTTAGAACAAGAAACAGGTCAAGCCTCCCGCCTCGTGCTTTTCAACTGCGGTCGCTGGTGGGGTAAAAACTTCTACGTGCGTTTTTGCGAAGAAGTCAGCGAATACTACGGTCAGCCAGTTTCTGAAATGGAAATGGTAGAATTTCTTCAGTCCTTGCAGCAGTGTTGGAAAACTCATGGATGGGGAACATTTGATCTGGACCCCAGCTATTCCGAACAGGGATTTTTAATAGTAAAAATTGCTAACTCTCTTTTTGCTAAAACAGCCCCCAAGTCTAAGCGACCAGCCTGTTTTTTAGAAGCAGGTATTTTAAGTTCTTTCTTTAGTCAGCTTACGGGTCGAGAACTTCACTGCCTGCAAACATCCTGCGAATCATTGGGTGCGGACTGCAACCGCTTTATTTTAGGGCTGCGCGATCGCCTCCAACCGGCAGATTCTATGGTCGAAGAAGGAAAAGACCATGAAGCTATTATCAGTCAACTTTTCCAAAAAAACTGACTTATTTGACAGCTATTACTTTGTTGCTAATAGCTGTCAAATCGATTTTTTTACACCCATATTATCCACCGTATCATCAAAACTGTGAGTTAAATTATAAAAAAGCTCCTGAGTTAAAAAATCAGATTTTAGCAATTCAAATAAAACCTGATTATAACTAGCAGCTAGAAACTTCATAACTTACTCTAGAAACTCATAAAATTTAAAAGCAATCAAAACCTCAAACATTTTGCTAGAACTTAATGGACGCCAATGAACTTCTAACTCGATATGCAGCCGGCGAAAGAGATTTTAGACTGGCAAATCTGCGCGGCATTGTGTTGAGTCCGATCGATTTATACCGTTCCAGCGATGCCCCAACTCTAATTTTGGCAAACCTCAACCAACACCAGCAACGACCCTATTTAATCGGTGCGAACCTCAGCGGGGCCGACCTCACCAAAGCCCATCTGAGCCGAGCCAATCTCAGCAAAGCTGACCTCAGCGGAGCCAATCTCACCGGCGCCAACCTCATGGCCGCAAGTCTGAGTGGCGCCAATCTCATCGGCGCCAATCTCACCGGCGCAAACCTCGCCGGATGTCACCTGAATTGGGCAAATCTGACCGGAGCAATTCTCCCCAATGCCAATCTTATAGGTGCAGATATGAGCGCCGCCAACCTCACCAAAGCCGTTCTCAGCCAGGCCAATCTCAGTAAAGCCTATCTGATTAAAGCCAATCTCAACGGGGCAAACTTCAAAGATGCTTACTTAAGTCTAGCGAGTCTGAAAGAGGCAGACTTGACCGAAGCACAGCTCACCGGAGCCGAATTATCC
The DNA here is from genome assembly GCF_036701795.1 of Microcoleus sp. N9_A1. Taxonomy (NCBI): domain Bacteria; kingdom Bacillati; phylum Cyanobacteriota; class Cyanophyceae; order Oscillatoriales; family Microcoleaceae; genus Microcoleus; species Microcoleus sp. N9_A1. The sequence goes on along the minus strand of NZ_JAUBRI010000126.1, from coordinate 4,597 downwards.
AAAGCCAACCTAGCCGGAGCCAACTTAACCCGTGCTAACCTCAGCAAAGCCAACCTGTTGAAAGCTAATCTCAGGCGAACTAACCTCACTCAAGCCTATTTAAACGGCGCGTGCTTGAGCGGATCAGACCTTAGCGAAGCTTGCTTGGATAGAGCCAATTTGTGCAAAGCAGACCTCAGCAAAACCTACCTGAGAAACATTACTTTGAATGGCAGCCACTTAAGCGGTATTAACCTCAGCGGGGCAGACCTCAGCGGTGTAGACTTGAGCCGCAAACTTTTAACTGGAATCAATATGGCAGAGGCGTTGTTGAACGAAGCCAACTTGAGCGCTGCTTATCTGATGGAAGCTAACTTGAGCGGCGCCAACCTCAGCAAAGCCAACTTGAGTTCAGCCTACCTGATCAATGCCGACCTGTCTAATTCTTGCCTGCATGAAATTAACTTGAGCAAAGCTAACCTGAGTAAAGCCAACTTGCATAAAGCTGACTTGACAGGAGCCAACCTCCGGGGAGCCATTCTCACTGAGGCGGATTTGACAGGAGCGAAGTTGATTGGAGCCACTCTTCCTAACGGCATAGTTTATCGGCGTTAACTTGTCAACCCCCTTGATTATTTGCCGAGTAAAGTGCGGTTGATGTCCAGAATCGGAAAAAATAGGTTCCTTTCTTCCACCGTGAGATATTGTTTGAGGACCTTTTTCATCACATCGTAGGTCACGGTTGCACTATTTCTAACTTGAACAGCGCCTAAAATAGTTTGCAACCAAAGTAGTAGCCGATCGCGCAATCGTTCCGTATCATTAATCAATAGTGCTGCCGCCGAATGCCTTAACACCCGCACAATATCTCCACGGCACTTTTCAGTGACATCGTTAGCCCCCCGCCGAAATAAACTAGGGTCTAGAGACTGCATTTGTGCTTCCACTTGCCGCATAATTTCTGTTTCAGAGGCTTGAAGTTTTTTATAAGCACTCATCCGGTGATTCAAAGACTGAAAGTAGTCTTTCAAAAATTGGAGTTCTTCTGCACTGGCGTAGCGTCCGTCTGCTTCCATGCTCAAACGCGCAAGTTGGCTCAACATAGATTTTTCTCTACTACTAAAATACAAACATATCAGTTTTAAGCTTCTTTAGTCCGAACTAAATACTGTCCTACTTGAAAGCGGGTTTCATTAAGCTGTGTAACGATAGAACGAGTAATTAACTTTCCCGATTCTACAACTACTTGACCCGTAATTGGGTGTAATAAATCTTGCTGGGCCCGGCGGCCGATCAGAGCTTCGACATTTTCAATAGCATTAATGTACATCCCCGCAGGCAACTGTACAACCACACCCTCGCCCATAATTTGAGCCTGACAAGCAAGTCGCGAATTGGCTTTAGCCGTAGTAATGACTTCCAATGTTCTTCTCTCGCGGCGGTTCATGTCCGACAAGCCTTCCATGCCTTCTTTAATGTAAACATGGCAGGTAGCGCACATTCCCCGCCCCCCGCATTCCTTGAGAACGTCTAAGTCTTTGGAAAGTAAGGCAGACAGGATATTTGATCGGGTTTCGACTGCTATTTCCTCCGCAATTGGATCTAGTTTAATAATTTTAACCATATTGATGTTTGCTCCTGTCAAGTTCAGTATTTAGCAAGTTACGATCAACTTATTCAAAGCGCAAAAAAATTTGGCTAACACTCAAAAAGGTTAAGATGCCTTGACGACAGCATCTGCTTCTGGCTCTCTAACCCCTATGGCATAACCGCACTTATTTTTTTGTCATATCGCTGTTCCCTCGCCCCGATTCCCCAGCTTAGCCTTGAAAAGCTAAAACCTTAGATACTTTCTAGATGGCATTGAAAAAACTGTAATAGTCGCGATCGACTAAAATAGCAGCCACAGGTAGTTCCCGAGCGGGTACCGGCGTCCGCCAAGATTGATAGCGATTCCCAAGCTCAAGGATTTTAGTACGTGCGACTGTGCGATCGCTCTCAAGGAGGCTGAGAATGAACCTGAGATAACATAGGCTGTACCTGGCGAGCGATTCAAAAATTTGAATTTTTGTCAGAATTATTTACATATTTTAATACTAGCTCAAGCTTTTTCTATAATTAGACCGATGCAACATTCTAAGTACCGCATTTTAGGGCTAGTCGGACAAGGACAATTTGGTCGAGTCTTTTGTGCCAGCGTTCGAGAAGCTCCCGCCCAGGACTCCCGCCTCACCAGCCAACTGGTTGCTCTCAAAGAACTTAGTCATCAAAAAGCCCCAACTAGCGAATTCTTGCGAGAGCTGTGGTTTCTGATCACCTTGCAGCACCCGAATATTGTTACCTGCCGAGCTCTAGAACACACAGCTACAGGCAGGTACTTGGTTATGGACTACTGCGAGGGAGGAACCCTCCGCAACCTGCTCAAACAAGACCGCCCCTTGCGTCTGCTCGAAGGTTTACAGCTAGTCATGGAAGTTTTAGCAGGCTTAGACTACGCGCACCGCCGAGGCGTAGTTCACTGCGACATCAAACCCGAAAATATCCTCCTAACTTTAGGAGCAAAAGGTTGGTCGCCCCGGCTTTCTGACTTTGGCATCGCGCGTCGGCTGCCAGAAATTGGTACCACTCGCCTCCACCAAGAAATTTCTCCCGACGCTACCGTAGGTTCCCCCGCTTACATGGCCCCAGAGCGGTTTTACGGTCTTTTTTCCCCGATGTCAGATATATATGCAGTAGGAATTCTGCTGTTTGAATTGCTAATGGGCTACCGCCCTTTCGGGGGAACCCCCGGAGACTTGAGGTGGGCGCACCTGAATCAACGCTTGCAATTTCCCGGCGCCATCCCCGAACCTTTGCAAGCAATAGTCAAAAAATCTTTAGAAAAGCTACCAGCCCGCCGTTTTGCCAGTGCTTCTCAAATGGCTCAAGCTCTGCGGCTGATCATGTACGACCCCGCTGTCAGGCAATTGGGCGACTGCATTATTCCTTGGGAAAACCCCACAACCAGTGGTGATAAAAGTCTGAAGTCTGAAACTGAGTCTTTGCTAGAAGTTGAAGAGGAAAAAGCATCACAGTCGGCTATTAATTTACTTGGGACTGTGCGCTATTCGCTTTCCCAGCCCAAGCCACTAATACTTCCTGTACCGGTGACCACTTTAATTGCCACTGAAACCTATCTCTATGCTGCTGTAGGTACAGAGGTGAAGGTTTGGTGTCAGCCTGGAAAACAGCTCGTTACAGGAGAACAGTCTACTTCTATTTCATTAATGCCGGAAATCGTGCGCGGCATTTTACCTGCTTCCCACGGCTGCTGCGTTCTCACTCCGCAAAAACTTTACTGGCTCAATGAGCGCTCTTGGGAGCCTCAATGTTTGCTGGATATGGGTTTGAGGCAAGGTCCAGATGCTTTAAAAGCTGCTGTTGACCCTCACGGCCACTGGTTGACAGTAGCGGTTCCTGGCGAGCTGCGTTTTTATTCTTTAGCTGCCAACAGCACTGCAGGCGATCCGGAAAAAGTCCTGAAGCTGATGGCTACTGTGCCGTTATCAGAACACTATTTACCAGAATTAATTTTTTTGGATCGGCGACACGTCTTAGCAGTTTGGCCGGACAACGAGCCAAAAAATCCCCAAACTATTTTTAGAGTTTACACTCGCCGCGGCACGCCGGTGGGTTCTGTGCGTTTGTCTGCCAGCGTAGGACAGATGCTGTTGACACCGGAGCCTTATACTTTGCTGGGAATTCCCCAAGGTGGTAAAGCGGCGGTGTTGTTGATGAAATTGTGGCCACTCAAGGTAGCACGAATTCCTCTTGAAACTTTGCCCGTGTCTGCTTGTGTGGCTAATTGGGGATGGGTGTTGGCAGATGTAGGGGGGCAGATAGAAGTGTTAAACAGTCAAGGGATTCAAGTAGGGAGTTTTAGCAGCCCCGCCTCACCCCGGGCGATAGCTCCTTGGGGGAATAGAGGTCTGGTGATTGCTGTCAATACTGAGGAAGAGAGTCACTTGCACTTTTTAGATGTAGATGTTGAGGAGACCAACTCGCCATCGATCCTCAAAGGCTGATAACTGGGGTAACTGAATGAGTTTCGGGGTGTAATTCAGGAGAGTGTCTTTGCGGGCGATCGATTCCTGGGAGTTTGATCTGGGTTAGAGTACCGTGTCGTGTCAACTTCTGGATTTTGAATCAGAGGAATTGTTAAGGGCGATCGGCTCAATCTGAGACCCAAACTTCCCTCAGTAAAGTCCAAGAAATGCAGACACCACATATATATGACTCATGCACCAGCCTGATTCTGTCATCCTAACCCCATGATGCAGCCTCACATCTTACACTCTAACCTTGCCTTACCCATACTCGAAGTAAGCCCCATCATCAGGTTGAACCAATGAGTGCTTCTACTCATACGCGGGAAATAGTCCGCCTAAAAGCCTTATGTTGGTCCAAAAAAAGACCCCATGGTTAAAAGAGGAGTCAGCCAGCGGAGGTCGGAGCAGTGAAGGGCAGCCGAAACCCTTGGTGTGTATAGGTTCAAAAAAAAGCTCAAAAATAGTTTCCCAAAAAGCTTGACAACCCCTTGCGAAATAAGTATATTAATAAAGCGCCAGAGAGAAGGCGG
>NZ_JAUBRI010000125.1:0-8061 GCF_036701795.1 Microcoleus sp. N9_A1 | reverse complement strand
TCGCTTACGCTGTGCTTATCTTAACGGGGAATTTTCCTTAAGTATTTCTGCTTAGTTCTCAACTGGGATGCTCCCGGAAAAGATATCATTAAGCGGTGCATCTATTTAGGACTAAACTCAATGGCTAACTCAACTCAAGAAACACCGCAACCAGACAAAAAAGAATTAACTGAGATCACAGCTAAACCTCAAGAACAACAAGAAGAACCGCCAAATAAGGGTGACGGGCGGAAATAGTCGATCGCTCGGAATGATACCGCAGCAGAAGATAAAGAAACCGGGTTTTTTGACTCTTATTGAAGGTTTTAAGCAAATATTGTGGTTAAAAAACCCGGTTTCTAGCTACCCGCGGGTCAAAGAAATAACTTGACAAATTATTCAGTTTGTGTATTGCCGTTGTTCGATCGCAAGTTCGGCTTTCCCGGCTTTCCACGGAGGCCGTTTAAAGAAACCACATCAGCCTCAGAACTCTCCCTCGCCACCCGAATCAGCAACCCCGACAACAACAAACTTGCCAACATCGAAGAACCCCCGTAACTAAAAAACGGCAGGGGCAAACCCGTAGTCGGCAAAACCCCCGTCGCCACCCCAATATTCAGCAGCGACTGTCCCACCATCACCACCATCACCCCAATCGCCACCAACTGACTCTCAATATTTCGAGCCTTCATCGCTACCCTCAAAGCCACAGTAGAGTAAGCCGCCAACATCAGCAACAGCGAGAAACCTCCCACCAAACCAAACTCCTCAGCAAACACAGCAAAAATAAAATCGCTGTACTGAATCGGCAAATAAAATAACTTTTGCTGCGACATCCCCAAACCCACACCCCAAATGCCCCCTGAACCGACAGCCAGGAGACTTTGAATCAACTGATAGCCGTCTTGCATCGGATCAGCCCAAGGATTGAGGAAAGACATAATCCGGCGGCGCTGATATTCCCTCAAACTAATACTTAAAACGGCTAAAAGCATTCCCCCCATAGCCGTTGCGCCCAACTGCAAGTAAGGCAATCCCGCCGCCAAAGCCACCAACCATAAAGTCATCCCGCACAAAGCCGTGGTACTTAAGTTCGGTTGCAACAAAATTCCCAAAAGCATTGCGCCGAAAATTAACAGCCAAGTTAAGCGAACTTTATTCGTCAACCGGGACCAGTTGCCGAAAATGCGGGCACTTTGGAGAACAAAAAACGGCTTGATCAATTCAGAAGGTTGAATAATCGGAACCGGGCCCAGAGATATCCAGCGAGTCGCCCCGTTGATTGTGGTTCCTACCCCCGGAACCAAGGTCAGCCACAGCAATCCCAGCAGCAACAAAACGCCTACCTGAGATGTTTTCAGCAGATACCGCAGGGGGGAGTATACCATCAAGTTAAAGCCGGCCAGCCCGATCGCCACTGCGATTAGCTGTCGTTTAAAATAATAAAGGCCGTCTCCAAATTCATAATTTGCAATGGGATAGGAAGCCGAAAACAATGCTGTCAGCCCGACAAACAGCCACAGAAAAGTCAGCCACCTCAGCCACCGGGCCTCAGCGGCCCATTGAGAGGCGCTGGGGTCAAAAAAGGGAATCAAGCGTCGAATGTCATTAGCCATATGATTTTAGAATGATCTCAATAAACTCTAACAAAGATGGCTAAAGTACCAGATTGGTTAATTTACGCATTAATCTGTTCGCTATTATATGGTTTGTGGGGATTTTTTGGCAATTTAGCAACTAAATATATTGACTACAAAACTGCTTTTGTTTATGAAGCAATTGGCGCTATTTTAACTACTTTATTTATTATTATCCAAACTAATAATTTTAGTTTTGAGGGAGATGTTAGGGGGATTTTGTTTGCCATGTTAGTTGGCGTTTGTGGCACTGTGGCATCATTAGTATTTTTTATAGCCCTTGGCAAAGGTGAAGTTGCCAATGTAGTGAGTGTTACGTCTATCTACCCGCTGATTACTATATTATTATCGACTTTATTCTTGAAAGAGGCTATTACATTACCACAAATGCTTGCTGTTTTGTTAGCGATAATCGCAGTTATACTTTCTGCTTATTGAAATATTTGTCAATGATGAGATTAAAAACGCTGGACATTATTCCTTATGCTATAACTATAACAAACAAAAAAGAGGTCGATCGCGACCTCTTACCCCTCTACTAATCCAGCTTCGGCTCTTAAAGTAAACCTGTATTAGCACCGGGCTTACCGGTAGCCAGTTGCACTTTAATAATTCTGCCGCCCATTTTCATAATTCTTTGCTGTTCCCGGAACCAGTTGTCGTAAGGAACGAGCTTAGTAAAATAGGTATTTTGCAATTCGCGCTGAGTGCGGATGCGAGTTTGACTTGGGACGCAAGCAGTCACCTTAAACATTCTCATGGGAAACTAACTCCTGAGTAGGTTTACAGATTATTAGATGGATTTTTTAAAGATTGAAGGCAGGGAGTTAGGAGTCAAAACTAGCTCGTTAAAACTCGTCGGGCTTTCTCGGCAAGCCTTTGACGGTCTAGCAATCACTCTCAACTTCCCTGACCTCTTTTCAAAGTCAAAGGTAACAAGTCCAAAGTAAAAAGTAAAAAGTTAAAAGAGGCAAGAAATAAATCTTCTTCCTTCTTCCGACTTCCATCGGACTGAAATCTGTTACATCCGTTACATTCGTTACATCCGTTACAGAATCCGTTGCCGAACTTCCTTCTTCCTTCTTTCTTCTTCCTGAGTGTTAGCTCAAGCCAGAGCAGATGTAGTCGAAATAGACGCCCATTTCTTTACCAGCGTCAGAACCGACCAAACCGGCGGTGACTTCTTTCATTGCTTGGATTGCTTGTACGGTAGAACCGATGGGCACGCCCAAGGAGTTGTAGGTTTCTTTCAAACCGTTGAGCACGCGCTCATCGAGGATGGAAGGGTCGCCAGCTAGCATAGCGTAGGTGGCATAGCGCAGGTAGTAGTCCAAGTCGCGGATGCAAGCTGCATAACGACGAGTGGTGTACATATTGCCGCCGGGACGAGTTACGTCAGAGTACAACAGAGACTTAGCAACTGCTTCTTTGACGATTGTGGCTGCATTAGCGCTGATGGCGGTAGCGGCGCGGACGCGCAGTTCGCCAGAAGCAAAGTAGTTCTTGAGCTTGTCTAGAGCGCTGATGTCGAGGTACTTACCTTGAACGTCAGAGGAATTGATAACGGCGGTAATTGCGTCTTGCATGGTTGTCTTGTTTCCTTGAAAGTGGCTGAGTCAGTCCAATTTTGGAGCGAGAATTTGAGATTTGGGATTGGGGATTTAAGATTTTTAAGTGGCTGGTTATTTGCAAAAGCTTTTAACTTGTTGCCGGCAACCCCCAATTTTTCAATCTAAAATCGAAAACCTAAAATCGAAATTCCTTACTGCATCGCACCGATAACGTAGTCGAAGTAAGAGGAAGCTTCGGAAGCGTCTTCTCCAGACAGCAGCGAACTTGCTGCATTTTTCATAGCGCGAACGCCTTCGGCGACGGCTTCAATCGGGGTGCCGAGAGATTTGTACATTTCGCGGACGCCGACAATACCGATTTCTTCGATCGGAGTAATGTCGCCAGCTACGATTCCGTAGGTAATCAAACGCAGGTAGTAGTCCATGTCGCGCAAGCAAGTTGCGGTCATTTCTTCGCCGTAAGCGTTGCCGCCGGGAGAAACAATATCAGGGCGCTTTTGGAAAAGTTGGTCGCCGGCTTGCTTGACGATACGTTCGCGGGATTCGCTCAAAATTTGGGCGATGCGGACGCGGCGTTCACCAGAGGTGACGAAGCTCTTGATCCGATCTAATTCACCTGGGCTCAAGTAGCGAGCTTCGGCGTCTGCGTTGACGATTGATTTGGTGACGATACTCATCTTGTGTGTACCCGCTGGATATTTTGCTATACGAACTGCTCCGCGCTGAGCTAGCGACGGCGGGCGCTTTCATCCCGTACCTTTCATGCTCAAGGAGGAGCTTTGACGGGGAAGACCGGACTTGCCTTTTTTGCCAGCAACTGTTGAAGTTGTTGGCGGGCGTCTGCCTTCGGTGTTTGACGGCGCTGGTTCTTCACGCCGGTGCGCTTGTGAGTGCCCGCACTAAGCCTGTCGCTTACAATACCACAAATGACTGATGCGATCTTTAATCTACGATCGAGATTGCAGCAGGCCACTTAGTGGCGATCGAGTGACTATCGGGCAGTTAGTAAGGATATTGCTCCTCTGACACAACTACCTCTCGCAAGTATTTTGAGGCATTATGTTCACATTCTGAGTGTTACTGTAATAGTTTGTAACATTCCTTTTCATATTTGGGCCCTCGCTAGGGTGTTCTGCGTTAAAATTTCACAGTTAAAAAATTGCTAAAATTATTTTGTAGCAAGGGTTACAGGCTATCTATTCTGCGCGAGGCATTTGGGGCGGGCGACGGAGCGAGGATCAAAGACTTTTCCCTGAGAGGGAGACAAGCGGGAGATGGGGGAGACAGGCGGGAGAGAGGTGGGGAGAGGTGCGATCGTCTCACATCTTGCACCATTCTGAATAAGTCTGGGACTGGCGGGATCTCCTGGCCAACCCCTACTACCCACAAGAACACTCACTCTTTGTGTTTGTGCAACAGGCCAGAAAGCCTGTTATCGATCATGGTGCAAGATATCAGAATCATCGGAAATCGTAACTTTCGAGCTTGTAGCTAGATTTGACTCTCACTTTTAATCTGGTGCGCCGTGAAAAGAAATCTATCAGCCCTTAAAAAAGCTTTGCAGTTTGGGATTAGCGGTGCTGTCGGCGGTTTCGTCGGCAATCTCATCACCGAACCTTTCATGCAGCGACTCACTGGTTCGGCATCTTTTCCTGACAGTGTATTTTCCACAGCTCGCTGGTTTGGGTTAGTAGGCGGTGGCATTGCTACTGCTATCATGTTCGGCTATTATTACTATATCAAAGGCAAGCCTCAAATTAAACAGGCTTTAAAAAATGGCGGATTGTTTGGTTTAATTGCGGGGGCCATTTCTGGGGCGATCGCCGAAGGTATTTATAGCGGGATTGGCGACGGAGAAAACGAATTATTGCGAGTAATTTGCTGGGGAATAGCTGGCAGTTTGTTAGGACTGGGACTTGCACAGCGGATTCCCAACTTAGGAGCGCTTCGCGGCACGGGAGGCGGCGGTGTTGGGGGTGTGTTGGGCGGCTGTTTGTTTATTCTGTTTGCTTACAATTTATCCGGTACTGCGGGCCGTTTAGCTGGCTGTGCTGCGATCGGTTTTTGGATTGGAATCATGTTGGTTGTAGCTGAAACTTTGTTCAACAAAGCTTGGCTGGTAATTAGTTACGATACCGGAGCAAATCGCACTCTCACTCTCGGTTCGGAACCAGTGACTTTTGGCAGTGATGAAAATTTGTCTATTATCTGCATTCCTAATGTTTCGCCCTTAGCGATGCGGTTTCAATTAGAAGCAGGTCAAATTGTTTGCGAGAATGTTGATAGCGGGGCGGTGAGTTATTTGCGATCGGGCGACCAAAAGAAAATCGGCAACTGTACAATTACAGTAGGAAACTCTGACTTGCCAGCCCCAACACCAACAAATGTTCCACCTACCTTTATATCAGCTCAGCCAGCAGTAAATTCTTTTACCAGCAGCCAATTTTCCCTGAAATTAGGCAGTGGAGTTATTCCTTTGAGTGCGGGAACTCAACTATTCACCTCTGACATACCGAGTTTAACAGCCGCAGCATCTAACGGTCTTGTAGCTATAGTCACTTCTCGATCGAGAAACGAGCTTTCGTTAGGATTGACCAATTTGTGCGATCGCGCTTGGTGGGCTACAGACATTCAAGGAGATATAAAAATGGTAGAACCTGAAACTACCCTGACTTTGGCCTTGGGAACTAAAATCGAATTCGGTGAAATTGACGGTGAGATTGTGTAAGTAAGCGAGTACAAACTGAGATATTGCACCATTGTCAATAAGTCTTTCATGGGCGGGCAGGATGCCCACCCCACAAGAAAATTTCCTCTTTGTGGAACGGGCATCTTGCCCGTTATTAACGGGATCTCCGGCCCACCCATAAGAAAATTTACTTTTTGTGGAACGGGCATCTTGCCCGTTATTAACAATAATTCAAGCAGAACTGCCACTAACTCCAGTAATTACCGCCGCACCAATCAAATGAGCCAAACGCAAAGCTTCAGGAACTTTACCAGTGTCTGTCAAACACTGAAGCACCAGCGCAATTACTTCGGGTTTTTCGCCGCAAACTTGAAAAAAGAAAGGTTCAAAAGCGTGGATTTTCCCAGCACGACGCAACAATTCTAAACGGTATTCCGAGTCTGGCAAATGGCCGAGGGCTTTTTCAATAGCAGCTAAATCTGGTTGGCGACGCATGACAGCAACGCAAGGAATTTGCAGCCGCGATGCTAACTCGGGAAGGTCAATAATATTGAAGCCACCGAAAGCAATTCACTGTAACAACAATTTTGCGGATTTAAAGACCTACGGACAGATTACTCCTGCGGGTCTTTTGAGGCGATGCCGCACAACTCTTTGAAGAGTTCGCGGATGCAGCGGGCGATGACGCGCTGTCGGGCCAGCTTAACAGGAGTGCCGCCTTTTTTTCTTCGCTTCAAGTTTTCCGCTGGCGACATTTGCTCTGCATCCTTGCCCTGACCGTAAGTAAATTTCAGCGGCGGATTGTTTCGGGAAACTTCCAAGCGAGTAAAGCACCACTGCCAAAGCGCCTTTCTACACAGCGCGCTGCCGGATTGTTTGCCTTTCTTTTTCTGGCCGCTGTCTTCCCTGACTACGCCCATGCCGACGGCTCGCATGAAACGGCGCTCTGAAAGCTTGAGTTTTGATTCTTTTCCGGTTTGGCGATTTTTGCGGATTTTGATTTCGGGCTGACCGTCTCTCAAGAAGTCTTCGATGGGATAAATCGCTCCGAGCAAGTAACCTTGAAGTTGATAACCAAACCCAAATTTTGTAAAAATCCGCCGATATCCCTCAAACTGCCGACTGTCAATCAGTTGAACCAGTTGCTTTTTGAGATTGAAAATCTTCTCCTCAATCTCGCAGTATTGGTTGGCGGCCCAATGAGTTTGAGTTTCGATGCCGGAGCCGATCGTTCCCTCCAAAATACGATCGTACTTTTTGGACTTGCGCCGATCTGCCAGCCAACCCCACAGCAGCGGTGGCAATTCCTCTTGTAGTTTTGCCGATCGCACCAAAGCAATTTCGGGACACTGCCACGCCAACTCCTGCCGCATTCTGTTGATTATTGGACTCTGCAACCGATTAAGGTGTTCGAGCCGCAGGCAGATGTTTTTGACTTGGCTGACCAAGGGGTCACGAATCTTGAGATAGTCAGATTCTGACTTATCGAAGTACCAACAGGCGATCGCAAAAGCATCAATATCGTCAGTCTTGGCCCCGCTCTTACCCTCCTTTCCCAGCAGTTCTGATCTGTAATTAGGTAGCTTGCTGTTCGATATCATCCTCACTTCGCAGCCCCAGTCGCCAAGCTTGTTCATCCACAGCCGCGCGTAGTTCATCCCGGTCGGTTCGCAAATGGCAATCACTTTGTCAGCTTTGAAGCTTTCAATTTTTACCTTTAATTTATTCAAATTTTCAAGGTTCGAGTGAAACACTTCGATATCGGCATCAAAGTAGTCGTCACGAGGGTTGCTGGGTTTTTCCAGCATGAAGCACGCGGCAATTGACGACCGAGAAACGTCAATACCTACGATTAAATATTTCATGTAGTTTAGGGAGAGGAACAATTGAAAGGACAGAAGAGCCTACGAATCTCCCAAAAGCAAATTAATGCTTACTTCACTGATTAAGGCTCATTAATTTTGTCCGGTTTGATGCGGGCTGGCGCTTACGAATTGCTAATAGCAACTAAGCTAATTTCCGTCTTAAAGCGCCACTCATCTTGCGACTCATCCCGCGACTCCCCCTTGGTTCGGGGAGTTTCGGCCGCTGAGTCAATGCAGCCATCGTCAGGCGGTTGTGGTGATTGAATTTGTGGCCACTAGCGCAATGTAGGCGTATAAGTAGTCAATGTCTTGCGTTAAAA
>NZ_JAUBRI010000124.1:0-8198 GCF_036701795.1 Microcoleus sp. N9_A1 | reverse complement strand
CGTCCAAAAAGGACGGGCGGGACGCCCATCCCACAATAACAATTAAAATTGTAAGTTATTTAATTCGCGATCCTAAGTCGGCTGAGCTTCCAACCAATCAAAAATTAGGTTTAACTGTTCCAGTGTAACTAACCCATACTGCCACAGAACCATCGGCAGTTCGCTGGCATCTTGTTCACCGTGTCGGAGAGCAACGGCGATCGCAGAATTCGATATCGCCAACTCCCCCCGCAAATAATCTATCAGTTGAGCCTTTCCCATCACCTTCACCGCCAGTTTTATGCGCTATTGTAAAGATATGTAGCTAATCGATCTGTATCGGAAGTTTAATTGGTCTAATTTTAGGTTCACAATAGAGAACCTTGTGTGATGGAAACCGCACAAAACTTGTGATAAAACTCTGATAAAAAAGCGATCGCAGTCACAATAACTCCGAGAATCAAAAAGTGGCTTGGGCGATCGCTCGTTTGCTTCAAATGAATTCATTTAAAATTGCTAAAGTCCTAGCTGAAGCTGAATTCCCGCTTCTGTACCGCTGTCGGTTTGTTTTGGAGGTAAAGGATTTCCTTGACGCTGGGCGTCCGAAGGAGTAGTAATAAATTCCAATGGGCCATCGATTTTGAGGCGAAATGTGTCGCCCAAGCTGCTTTCCCTTCTAGCAGAATTAGCCGCCGTTTCTGGTTCACCAATCAAGTTTTGGTAGTCAGAGTCTACGGTTCTGTCCTCCACAGTCCTCAACGAGTCCCCAGATAAAGTCGTTTCCGAATATTGGGGTGCTGGTTGCAGTCTTTGTTGGGCGAGAACCGCCGGGGTCAAACCGATAAAAATTGAGCTCAGTCCGAGAGCAGTGCCAAGAGTAGCAATAACTGCGTTCATCATCCATGCCTCCGCTAGTTGCATCCTACTATGCTTATTTTACCTGGCCGGAATTAAGTTGCACTCTATCAAAAGTAGCTGCTTGTGGAGATATCAATTGCAGTTGCTGTGAAAACTTATAATTTTCGATCGCGCTATCGGTCAAATAGAACTGACGCAGCAACCGGGTTGAAACGCCAAAATACGTCATTTCTGGCATGAGTCAACCAAAAACTCGATTGGTTTAATTAGCGCGCGTCAGGAGGGGAAAAATAGTTAGTGGTGGACGCACGGGTGGCTCTCCATCCATTGTTTTTCACGAAAATAGTTCGTTGCAGACCGCCAAAACGCTAAAAAAACCTGGTTTGAGATACCTGTTCAAAAAAAATGCAACTGTGGGCAAATTCTAAGCCCTTACAGAATCAGTCTTTCCCAATTCTTTAATTCTTTAATCTCAAATCTATAATAGTATGAGCGTGTAGAGTACGTCCAAGATTGATACTGCATTCATCTCGATCGCCAATGTTGCCAAAGCTCCCGATCGCGCTAAGATGACGGTGGCAGTCGTTAAAAATTCAATTACCAGCGACAAATTCCGAACTCTTAACAGCACTTTGCCTACTAAAACCATCTCAACTTCAAAATCGGCGCTCATCAATTTGTACTTTACCGAAATGTTGTGGGTTTCTAATATTTCTGCTTCATCATGCCAATCAGATATTTGACCGACCAAATTTTAAAAATGTCAGGCAAAGTGCCAATTCGGATCGTCCTTGTTGTGCCTTTTGCCCTCCAGACTTTCGCTGCGGTAGGGTTGACGGGGTGGCTGTCGCTGCGGAACGGGCGCATAGCCGTCAACGATGTTGCCGCACAACTGCGGGCAGAAGTCACATCGCGTATCCAGCAACATATTGATAGTTATATTGAAACGCCACACCAAATCAATCAGCTCAATCTCGATGCCATCCATCTCGGCATTTTGAATATGCAGGATGCTGATAATTTGCAACGCTACTTCTCCAAACAAATCAAAACCTTTGATAAAATTAGCTACATTCAATTCGCCTCCGAACAAAAAGATTTTATTGGAGTTGAACGCCTCGACGACGGCAAGGTGCAAATTCAGATTTCTAATCAATCTACTGGCTATAATTTGCATAGCTACGCGCTGTCCGAGTTCGAGGCACCAACCAAGCTATTAAAAACTACTCTCAACTACGACCCCCGCGTCCGACCTTGGTACATAGCTCCGGTGCGCGCAGGCCAACCGACTTGGAGTAAAATCTATAATTATTTTGACGCTCCCAAACTAGCGATTACCGCTGCTCAACCAGTTTATGGCAAGGATGGTAAACTTATTGGCATCCTGGGTTCTGACTTGGCACTTTCCAAGCTCAATCAATTCTTGGAAACTCTAAAAATTGGCAAATCAGGACAGACTTTTATTGTAGAAAGGTCGGGACAATTGGTGGCAAATTCTACTCCTGAACCGCCATTTATTGTTAGCAACGGTGTTGCGAAACGGATTGTGGCAGCCAGCAGCAAGAATGTTCTAATTCGATCGACCGCCCGCTATTTGACAGAACGCTTCGGGGATTTGCACAAAATTGACAGATCTCGCCAGTTAGATTTTACGATCGACGGTGAACGGCAATTTCTACAGGTGACGCCGCTTTTAGACAGCAGGGGCCTCGATTGGTTGATTGTGGTGACGGTTCCTGAAGCCGATTTTATGGAAAGGATTCATGCCAACACTCGGTATACTGTGGTGATGTGTCTGGGTGCTTTGGTGCTGGCAACGGCGATTGGCGCTCTGACTTCTAGGTGGATTGTTGTACCGATTCGGCGTCTGAGCAAGGCTGCGGAGGCTTTGTCCCGGGGAGAATGGGACTCGATGGCAGTAGATTCCCGCTTGATGGCGTCTGTAGAGCGGGAGGATGAGGTCGGTGTCCTGGCTCGTTCTTTTAATATGATGGCCGATCAATTGGAACAGTCATTTACTACTCTCGAAGATCGGGTGGAATCTGCGATCGCTGATAAAAATAAATTAATTATTTCTCTGAAAAACTCGCAGCAAAAACTGGCTCTCCATCTTCACCAAACTCCTTTGGGAGCGATTGAATGGAATCTAAACTTTGAAGTAGCGGAATGGAATTTGTCAGCGGAAAGAATTTTTGGATACAACCGCTTGGAAGCAATGGGACGCCACGGAGTCGATCTCATAGTTCCTGAAAGTGCTAAGGAGTATGTCAGGCAACTATCTATAACTTTGCTCACTAATACAGGAGGAGTTACCAGCCTTAACGAGAACATCAGAAAAGACGGCAAAATAATTCTGTGCGAGTGGTACAATACGACTTTGGTTGATGCTGACGGCAGCATCATTGGGGTAGCATCGCTGATTCAGGATGTGACTGAATTTCACAGTGCTGTGGAGAAGTTGCGGGCTAGCGAGGAGCGGTTTCGCCAGTTGGCAGAAAATATTCATGAGGTATTTTGGATTAGAGAACCCAATCAAAAGCAGCTCGTTTATGTCAGTCCTGCTTGCGAGAAAATATGGAATTTGAGCTATCAGAGTTTGCTGTCAGAACCGGAGGCTTTTTGGGATGCTATTCACCCGGAGGATCTCGATCGCGTCAAGGCTGCTTTTGAGAAACAGGTGCGGGGCGATTATGATGAAGAGTATCGGGTAGTGCGATCCCCTAGGGGGGCTAAGCCAACCGACGGTTCAGTTTGCTGGGTGCGCGATCGGGCTTTTCCAGTCCGCAGCCAAACCGGAGAAATTTACCGCATCGTCGGTATTGCCGAAGATATTACCCAGCGCAAATTAGCAGAAGAATTCCAAAAAGTCGCTCAAACCGCCCAAGCAGCCAGCCAAGCCAAAAGCGCCTTTTTAGCTAATATGAGCCACGAATTGCGAACTCCCCTCAACGCGATTATTGGTTACAGCGATATACTCAAAGAAGACGCCGAGGATTTAGGCTACGAAGATTTTATCCCCGACTTACACAGAATTCAAACGGCCGGCAAACACTTGCTGTCTTTAATTAGCGACATTCTAGATATTTCTAAGATTGAAGCAGGGCGGATGGAACTTTATTTAGAAACTTTCAATCCGGTTAATTTAATTAACGAGGTAGTTTCTACTGTCAAACCCTTGGTAGATAAAAATTCTAATAAGTTTGAAGTGGATTGTGGTAGCGACTTGGGAATGATGTATGCTGACATTACCAAAACTCGTCAAATATTGCTCAACCTGCTGAGCAATGCAGCCAAATTTACGGAACAGGGAACTATTACCCTCTGCATTGAAAGAGTTAAACATGACAGCTTAACAACTCAAGAAATAGCAGAACCTTCCGACTCAATCATTTTTCGCGTAGCTGATACGGGCATTGGGATTCCCCCCGAACAATTGCAGCATTTATTTCAAGCATTTATGCAGGGCGACGCCTCAACTACGCGCAAGTATGGCGGCACGGGTTTGGGATTGACTATTAGCCGTCACTTTTGCGTAATGATGGGTGGGGATATGCACGTTGAAAGCGAGTTAGGTTGCGGTTCGGTTTTTACTGTGTGCTTGCCGGCGCACGTTGAATTATTAGTAAGTAGTTAGTCCTACTTTCCTGGAGGCAATTGTTATACCAATTAAAAAAAGTCGCTGCTCCAATCCTCCAATATTATACCAATTAAAAAAAGTCGCTGCTCCAGGCGCCGGAGACTGCAATGCCGTGTTCCTACAGATGCTTGCGTACCATCTATATTTAGCCCTACTTTTCATAATTTGTATTACCAAATAAATTGGGCTTCTTGCCAAAACACCTGCGCTTTCAGATAATTTATCAGCAAGAAACCAAGGTGATGATACGATGCAGCCTCAGTCTTATTCTAGTTAATTGGCCGTTTCTGCCGCCCCAAAAGTTGGGCTGTTAATACCCCGCCAACAAAGCCAAAGAAATGCGCTTGCCAGGAAACTCCCGGCTGCGAGGGCAAAACTCCCCAAATTAAACTGCCGTAGAAGAAACCGACAATTAAAGATAACAAAATAGAGGTAAAGCTGCGTTCAAAATAGCCCCGCAGCAGCAAAAAGCCGAAGTAACCAAAGATTAATCCGCTAGCACCAATGTGAACGGAATAGGGCGCGCCTGTCAGCCAAACTCCGAATCCGCTGACTAGCACAGTGACGGCACTCACGATAAAAAAGTCGCTAATTTCTCGCAGCATTATCAACCAACCCAATGTCACTAAAGGGAGGGTATTGGCAGCTAAGTGAGCAAAATTGCCGTGCAGAAAAGGCATCAACAGGATGCCTTGAAGTCCGTCGAGGCTGCGGGGGCGGACTCCGTAGGTATTCAGCCTGCCTTGGAACAGGAATACATCGACAATTTCGATAATCCAGAGGAGGGAGACGAAGCCGCCGAGAATGGCGGCGTGGCTTTGCAATTCGCGGGTGATAGCTTTGCTTTCTGGGTTACTCATGGGTTGTGAGGGCGGTGATACCGATTATTTCTTATTGTAGGAGTTTCTGAGCGATCGCGAGCAAAGATTGTTGGGGCGAGGTTTCAGGGTTTTTTGCAGCAGAGCTTATTTAGAAATATTATAACTTTCATTAAAAGTTCCGCATTTTCACGTATAGGATAATTCACCTCGATGCGTCACAATTGTAATTGAACTACAAAAGGAGAGTCAACCGAAGGTTGAAGCTAGAACGTAGAAAACAGAATTTTACCCTATCAATCAATTGTTGGGCTTGAAATGAGGACACTTTTTAGAGCGCACACCGTCTTAAAAAAAATCAGGAACTACTTTTCTCGCCCTAAGTCATTAATTTAAGAAGTTCAATCCGGTAAAGCAAAACGAGATGCTGTAGATACTGATTGTAGATAATATCGCACAAGCTCTACAGAGAGTTCTTGGCACCTCGTTATAAAAGAGGAACAGAGCAAAATGAACGTATTTGATCATACAGTCTCCTACCGAACTCTGCCAAATTGGGTATCGTTTGGCAAACAAGAAACAGCCGTTAATGTCGCTACAAATTCTCAACCTTACGGTCAAAAACCGCACTTTGACCCCTTGCATCCGCTAAAACAATGGCTTGATGACACTGCAATTAAAAGTCAAAAGTTGGCTCGGTTGCTGTGTAAGTTTATTCCCAGCCAGTGTCCGTTTGAGCGGGAAGTCAAATTTGGCGATCGTACTTTATTTTCCATTCCGCCGCTGTGCAAGTTAAATCCGCTTTACGAGCAAGTGGTTGGGATTCGCTTTCGGGCTTTGTGTTATTTGGCTGACGAGTGCGGCGTGGATGTAACTCCTTATTGTTAATTCTGCAAAAACTTAAATTTTTCACTGTCTTTTCACCCTCCCTTCTCCTTGTTGGGGAGGGTTTTTGTTTTGTGCGGGCGAATACAGGGATCGGAAGTGCGATCGCACTTTCGGAAGCTAAGACAGCAGATTTCAGGTTTGTAGGGGCGGTTCTAAGAGTTCCCGCCCGCGATCGACCTAAAATTTGCTCAGACGATCCAACGGAGGACTAAAGTCCTTACTACGAACCTATTTGGAGGGACTATCGCTGTCTTTCTCTTCTTCCCTAATATCCTGAAAAATGTGCCAAATTAAGCAAACAATACCAATCCCCAATCCTGAAATTGGATCGAACCAGGAGATTAAATTGACGATGCCAAACTCGGTTAATTGTCCGGCAACGCAGGTAAATTTGTGAGTTGTAACAATATTTTTGAACTCCTGGGAGAGTGATTTTTTACTTGATTCGAGGATTTCTAGTTCTGCGTACTCGATGAAAGCCAGCAAGATGAATAATTGAATCTGCGGATTTTGAGCCAAAATGATTTTGAATTGTTGTGTAGTCATGGCGGGTTTTCTCAATGGGTTAATTTATAAATAACTGAATAGCTGCGGTAGTACCAGGCCAATAACGGACAGATATTAAGTTCCCCTTTCTGTCCCGATCGCACATCTCGTAACCAAGACACAGTAAGGACACAGCAATGCTGTATTCCTACCGAATATCTGTTAGGACTTAAGCGCGGGTGGTCAGAAACCGGGTTTTTTACGAAAAGACGCGTCGCAGTCCACAGATTAGGTAAAAAACCCGGTTTCTTTGGTCTGAATGCGTCAAGGACTGATGTGTATTCCACCCCAGAGAAAACCGCTATAATATCGGGAATCACATCAGTCTGATACCTATGGGCGAAACGCGCGATCGAGGAATTCCAGCGACTCCAGACGGAATTGCCAAACTCAAAAACACCAAAAATACTGGAAAAGACGATAACGGCAAACCTTGGACATTTCCCAGTATTGCCGAAAAGGCTGGTATCCAAAGTCACAAGACTGTTGAGCGGTTTTTCAAGGGTGAAGGAATTGAGAGAGGTAATGCTAACGCAATTTGCCAAGCTTTAAATTTAGAAATAACCGAAATTGTCGATCGCCACGAATGGAGTCCACCCTCACCGCCAGCAAGCCAAATTGACTGGCGCGAAACCTGCCGCGCCGCAGCCCAAGCCAAGCGACAAGCAGCCAACACTTTTTTTGCCAACGACTTAGGGCGAAAAATCGACATCAACGAGATTCACGTGCCCTTGGGATTAATCGAACGCCAGCAAAAACCCCAGCGTCGCGATGATTTCTCCCCTCAAACAGGTTCCGAAGCTTATCAGGAAGCCGAAAAACTCATTCCCCTCAGTTACGACGAATTTTGCGAAAAAGTCCTCACAAACAGCGACAGCCCTAAAAGCAACGGGAAACGCCTTGCTGTCATCGGCGAACCGGGTGCGGGAAAAACTACTCAATGGTTGAAAATTTGCGATCACATATTGGCGGAAACTGAATATTTGCCCGTATGGATATCCTTAGCAGAGGTGAAAAAACCTTTGTGCCAATATTTAATCGAAGATTGGCTGCGAATAGCGGCGGGACAATTGGATGCTGCACCTGCGGAATGGGTGAAAGAATTTAAGGAATTACTGAGTCAAGGAAAAATCTGGTTGCTGTTGGACGGCGCGGATGAAATGGGAATAGCGGATTCCCTGGGAACTCTATCGCCACAGTTGAGAGAACGGGTATTCGATAAAGTACGAATAGTAATCAGTTGCCGCCTGAATATTTGGGAGGCTACGGGGAATGCCCTGTCTGATTTTGATACTTATAGAATGCTCGATTTCAGCTATGGAGACGGCGATAATTGCGATCAAGTGAAGTTGTTTATCGATCAATGGTTTCGATCCCCCCCAGCCCCCCTTAAAAAGCAGGGTGGATTAATTGTCAGGGGGGAATGTAGAATAGAAGAGGTAATCAAGTCTGCCCTGTCCGGGTAGACTATC
>NZ_JAUBRI010000123.1:0-8634 GCF_036701795.1 Microcoleus sp. N9_A1 | reverse complement strand
CGCTTACGCTGTGCTTATCTTAACGGGGAATTTTCCTTAAGTATTTCTGCTTAGTTCTCAACTGGGATGCTCCCGGGAAATCGCTGTTGTAAAATCGGATTGTTCTCGATAAAGCTCTGCTAAACCACTTAAAGCTTTAGCCTTAACCTGAGTGTAGTGACTTTCTTCGGCGTAGTCGATCGCTCGATGGTACATTTCAAAAGATTTTTTATTACATTCTAAATTTTTATAAGTTAAACCCAGAAACAATAAACTGTAACCCCTAGCTCAAGCATCTAAAAGCTTTATTTTAAATAGTTCACTTTCTTCAACTTGTTCAGCAAATTCAAACGCTTTATTTTGAATGCCCAAGCATGAATAACAAAACGCTAAACAATACCCTGATTCAACTGCATACATATGATAAGAAGTATTTCTAGAAAGTAAACTTGCAACCTCAAAATTGCTGATGGCATCTTCTATTTCTCCGAGGTCAATTTTACAGAGTCCTATATTAAAATAACTAGCTATATTTAAACTTAAAATATTAAAATTAATGGCGATAGTTTTTGATAATTCGTGGCATTGAATTGCTTCATGGATAGAACCAGTTAGCCAGTATAGATCGCCTAATATATTATAAAGACGACTTAATGAAAAGCTGGGATTAATAATATCTAGTATTTTCCTAATTGCAGAAATCATTTGTTTTAACAATCCTAAACGATAAAATGAACAACCTAATGGCTCACCTTTTTTCTCCCATTTATTATGCCTTGGTGTGATCAAAATCTCAGCAGCTAATTCAAATTTTTTAATTTCTATATAGTGATAATAAGCTTCAACAGCTATTAATGCTTGTTGTACATTCTCTACTATTTCAACGCTTTCAGTCCAAAACTCTGCTGCTTTGCGATTCGTCTCTTCCCAATCTTCACTTGCTCTAAGCCGCGCGATCGCCTCAGCCCGAATCATCGGATGCAGCCAATATTCTCCCTGATTAAACTCCACCAAAGAGCGATTTCGCAAAGATTCGATAACTCGTCTGCGCTGTGGTTCTGGCACATCCCATAACAAACACAATAATCCATCAGTGGGGACAGTCGGCACATCTTGATAGCGATAACATCCCAAACGGCAGAGGAGTTTATAGGCTGCGGGGTCGAGTTCTTGGAGACGCTGAAACTGACTGGTAACTAAATTGTTTAAATCTGTCTTAACCAACGGATATGCGCTATTTTCCCGCCAATAAGCCACCATATTTCCATCAAAATCCTCTCGAATTGCACCGCACAGGATACCCATTGCTTTTGCATTACCAGCATAGGTATTGTGCATTGCATTGAGAGTCGGAATATCAATATCAATATGGCGGCTGCCGAAAAACTGTTGCCATGCCGATTCATCCAATCCGAGTAATTCGTAATGATCGACACTCACTTCAGGATCACACAGGCGATCGCGACTGGTAATTAGCGTCACTGACAGTACCGTCGAGTCAGCCAAAATTCGCAACAATTCTATATAGCGACGATGGGGTTGAATAAATCTACCTTGTCCATCTAGCGCTGGTTCCAGGTTATCAATCAACACTCCAACTTTGCGCGTTTGAAGTTGCCGTTTGAGCCTGCCAAGCATTACTCCAAATTCCCGCCCCGGTTCTTCCCCAAAGTCTCGCTTCAGCCATTCTTCAATCACGCTTTCGACGGGAGTAATATTCTCCGTCTCCTTCGCCATCGGGATTTCTAGCACTAAATCACATCCTTGGGAACGGAGATATTGTCGCGCCAAGGTTGTTTTACCTATACCGCCAGATGCTTTGATGACGATGATTTTTGCGCCTTGGTTGATGCGGGTGTTGAGCTGGGCGATCGCCTCTTCGCGTCCCACAAAATTCTGGTTTGATATTGAGGGATGTGCCTTTGCCATAGACACCACAGGTAACTCTGTTTCCTGAATTTCGCTGGGTTCAGCAATTTCTTTCCAGTTAACACCTACAGCCTCACAAATGGCAATAAAGGCATACCGATCGATGGCAGACTTTCTTGCCCAAAACCGCCTCAGTGTGGCTTCTGAGGTTGAGGCAGCTTCTACCCATATTGAAGCGTTTTTCTGCCAGCGCTTCTTGCGTCTAGCTTGGTCAACGATTTTTAGTCCTTGTTCTGATGCCCTCAGAGAATCAACCATGCTTCACCATTACCCCAACAGTGCTCCGATCTAATTTTAGCTCAGTTTGGTTCACTAAGAAAAGCCGTGAGCCATTTACTGAGCTATTTATTGAACTAAAAAGATGAGCTAAACTGAGCGCTCAAGCCAATTCGTATCTGAGATATTAGAAATGTGGGAACGAAATTTAAGCAAAAATTTCCCAAACTCAATTGAATATAAAAGGAGCAAGTGCAATGCCTGAAGAATATAAAGGATACGATCGCGAACGCACAGAACAGATAGAACAGCGAAATGGAGAAGTCGGCGATACAGAGTGGACTTCTTCAACAACAGCGGCTGTATCACAAGCAGCGGCGGCAGCAGCAAGCGGTAGTTTATCTGCTTCATCAAGTTCGTCATCAGATGATGACGATTCTCATGATAGCTAATCTTCTCTCGCAGTAGATAAGTAGATAGGGTGGACAACGATCACCCTTCTGCTTAGACAATAAGCGCGATCGCGCTTACCAGTATTTGACTACTCTCATAGAGTTCAGTTACAGATTTTGCTAACCAATGAACCCGACACTAAGTAAGTGACAAATAGGTTAGGTGAAGCGCATAACTTTGAATTCTATTTCCCTATAAAAACACAAAACAATTCATTAAACAAGGAAAACCCATGCCTTCACCGTCTGATTTTGGAATCAATCTGAACTCAAGCAACTACACCAACTCTACCGTCAACCCCTTCGCTGCTGTTGGCAATCCCAGCAATGTACCAGCCAACAGTAACTTCTTGTGGTGTACTGAATTTGCTTTCGGTCGAGCCGCCGAGAAAGGCTTGATTAATGCGAACTCCGGTTTAGGCGCTAAGATTCGCGGTCACGCTGGACAATGGGACGATCAAGCGCAAACTTGGAGCAGCCAACCTCGCGCCAATAGCTTTATTGTTTGGGATTCTACTGCTCCAGGAGACCCCTACGGTCATGTAGCCTTTGTCGAGCGAGTCAACTCCAATGGCTCGATTGATATCACTGAGGGGAACCTCAATTGGAATGGAGCCTTCAACGCTCGCACCTTGTCTGCATCCCAACTTCAGGGAAGGAAGTTTATTTATCTTGGAGGCGGTGTTACCCCTCCACCCCCGCCTTCAGGCGGCACAGTTTTCACGGGTGGGTCGGGGAATGACACCCTCTACGGGCGCAGCACCAACGACACTTTGATTGGTAATGGTGGCAACGACACGCTGTACGGTGAAGCCGGTAGCGACTACCTGAACGGTGGTGCGGGCAACGACTACCTCGACGGCTACGCCAGCTTCAATAGCCCCGATTTCGACACCTTAGAAGGAGGGCTTGGGGCTGATACCTTCGTTCTGGGAAATACCCGTCAGGGAATGTTCTACCAGGGCAACGGTCAAGCTACGATCGCAGACTACAACTTCCGCGATGACTATATCCAGTTGCGCGGTAATGCCAGTCAGTATCGCCTCACCAGTCAGGGCAATGACAAGCTCATACAAACTACGAGTGGAGACACGCTGGCTATTGTCAAAAACGTGCCTGACCTGAGCTTCACAGTCACATCTTCCCGTCGCGACTTTCAGTTTGTTTAACTTGCTTGTGCGTCTACAACAAATAGTATCTTCGGCAAAATTGGAAACCTGTGACAGGGTGTAGCGCTAAATGCTTACACCCTTTTTTCTGATTACAGGATTTGAGACGAAAATTTACTACTTGTGCTATAATTTAATAAAAATCTTTGTAATTACCAATTGCTAAGATAATGCAAGCTGAAAAAATATCAATTTCCCTATCACAATCGCTACTACAGTTTATTGAAAGCTACAAAATTGCTAAAGGATGCAACTCGCCCTCCCAAGTAATAGAAGTCGCTTTAGAATTGTTGCGGAATCAAGAACTAGAATCTGCTTACCGACAAGCATCCAGTGAAGTAGACTCCGCTTGGGAGCTAACAGTTGCCGATGGATTGACAGATGAAACGTGGTGAAATTTACTACGCTAATCTAAGTCCTACGGTTGGTTCTGAGATAGATAAACGCCGTCCCGTATTGGTGGTGAGCAATGACGCTAATAACCGTGCTGCCAATACAGTTACAATTCTACCAATTACCTCTAATGTAACCCGCGTCTACCCTTTCGAGGTGTTGCTAAATCCAGAGGATAGCGGTTTATCCAAACCTTCTAAAGTACAAGCACAGCAAGTACGGACAATTTCTAAACAGCGAATCACCAGCGATGCAGTGGGAAGTTTGAGTGAGGAAATCATGCAGTTGGTAAATGCTGCTCTCAAACTGCATTTAGATGTCGATTAAATGTGATATATAGGCGTTTTTTTTCGTGGCACGGGCGTCCCGCCTGTGCGATCTATCGGCTAAAAAAAGAGCGTGAAGGGGATCTATCCCGTAGGCGATCGCCCTCCTTCATTCCCCTGACTGAATTTGAGTCCTCACCCACTGCCTAAACTCTCGAATCATCGACGTTTCCCCCACATTTTTTTGCATTTCCAAAAATCCCATAATCTCAGATGGCGACAAAAAAGGAAAGTGAGGAGAAACCTCCCGTTCTACATATTCCTGACCTTCTAACTGATAGAATATTAAACGCGAACCGTCATAACGCCAAACCTCTGGCACGCCCAAAGTCGCATACAATTCCAGGCGGTTGATAGAACTGCTAGTAATATCAATCTCGATTACTAAATCAGGTGGCGGATATTCATTTAAGTCAATTTGATTTACAGCTCGAATAAGTCGCTCATTCTCGATATAGTAGCACTGATCAGGTTCTAATCCGCGAGCCAAATCCTCGCGCCTGCAAGTTCTCGAACCCAAGCTGCGAATTTCTACATTTAATTCTTCGGTGACAGTTTCTACGAAACGTCCTAAGATTTGTTTATTACCTTCATGTGGATCTGATGGAGTCATAATTTCTAATGTTCCGCGATCGTAAGTTAAACGAATTCCCCGCTGTTGGGCTAACTCGTTTACCAAAGATTCGTAAGTCTGCCAACTAATATTTTTCAGCACAACTCCCGGTTGTGGGGTTTGAATCAGGGTGGCTGTCATGGCTACCTGCTTGCTTTTTAGTTTATTTATTAAATCTTAGCAAAACTCAGCTTTACGAAACGCACTGAGGGGGTGATAACGCCTCTGAAACTTTGATTCTAAGAGCATTGAGGCTGCTGAACCACGAAAAAGATAGCGGATTATTGACAAGTTTATTGACTCGTAGGATCGGCAGCGATCGTCCCACCCAAATAGTCCTGCACCCACATTGAGGCCAGAAACCCGGTTGCTTCGTAGATTTCTAGTTGAGAATCTGCGATTTTTCAGAGAAACCCCGTTTCTTCGCGTAAGTCCCACCAAATCAAAATATTGCCACTGTCTAAATATAATTAAAATTTGTTAAGATTAACTCGACCTCAGCGCCGGCATCCCATCCGCCGCTAAACCTGCCCTTCCCCAGTCCCCACAACAATGCTGCGACTCGAACACATCAGTAAAATTTATCCCACAGGCGTCGTACTCAAAGATGTCACCTGGGAAGTCAAGCCAGGCGATCGCATCGGCTTAGTAGGCGTTAACGGTGCCGGCAAATCCACCCAACTCAAAATCATCGCCGGCGAAATCGAACCCACCGCAGGCGAAGTCATTCGCCCCGCCAGCCTCCACATCGCCTACCTCTCCCAAGAATTTGAAGTAGATCCGACTCGCACCGTCAAAGAAGAATTTTGGCGCGCCTTCAGCGAAGCCAACGAAGTCCATGAATCCCTAATGCAAGTCCATCGAGACTTGGAAAACTCCTCCCCAGAAAATCTCGACGAACTGATCCACAAAATGGATCGGCTGCAACGGCAATTTGAAGGCTTAAACGGCTACGGTTTAGAAGCCCAAATCGAGAAAATTCTGCCCGAAATCGGATTTGAACCCGAAGATGGCGATCGATTAGTCAGCGCTTTCAGCGGTGGCTGGCAAATGCGGATGAGTTTGGGCAAAATTCTCCTGCAAAAACCCGACATCCTGCTGCTAGACGAACCTACCAACCACCTAGACTTAGAAACCATCGAATGGCTGGAAGTGTACCTGAAAGGGCTGATAACCCCCATGGTAATCGTATCCCATGACCGGGAATTTCTCGATCGGCTCTGCACCCAAATCGTCGAAACAGAACGCGGCGTTTCCAGCACCTACCTCGGCAACTACTCCTCCTACCTGCTGCAAAAAGCAGAAGCCAGAGAAGCCCAACTC
Organism: Microcoleus sp. N9_A1; assembly: GCF_036701795.1. NCBI lineage: Bacteria > Bacillati > Cyanobacteriota > Cyanophyceae > Oscillatoriales > Microcoleaceae > Microcoleus > Microcoleus sp. N9_A1. Next base: position 2,234 of record NZ_JAUBRI010000123.1, on the reverse strand, counting down.
AGCGCCTACGAAAGCCAGCAAAAAGAACTCGAAAAACAGCAAGCATTCGTAGAAAAATTCCGCGCCAGCGCCACTCGCAGCACCCAAGCCAAAAGCCGCGAGAAACAGTTAGACAAAATCGAACGCATCGAAGCGCCCACCGGCGGATTAAAAACTTTGCATTTCCGGTTTCCCCCCGCACCCCGCAGCGGCCGCGAAGTAGCAATAATTGAAGATTTGGTGCACACCTACGGCGAAAAAATCCTATTTTTGGGAGCAGACTTATTAATTGAAAGGGGCGATCGTATAGCCTTTCTCGGCCCCAACGGCGCGGGCAAATCCACCCTGCTGCGCCTGATTATGGGTTTAGAAAAGCCTTCTGAAGGTACAGTCAAATTGGGAGGCCACAACGTCATTCCCGGTTACTTTGAACAGAATCAGGCAGAAGCCTTAGATTTGAATAAAAGCGTGATCGAAACCATTCACGACGAAGTACCCGACTGGAAAAATGAAGAAGTTCGGACTTTGTTGGGGCGGTTCTTGTTTACCGGCGAAACAGTATTCAAACAGGTGGGCGCTTTAAGCGGCGGCGAAAAAGCCCGTCTAGCTTTAGCAAAAATGCTGCTGGAACCGGTGAACTTGCTAATTTTGGATGAACCGACAAATCACCTCGACATTCCGGCGAAAGAGATGATGGAAGAAGCGATTCAGAATTATGACGGTACGGTAATTATCGTTTCACACGATCGCTATTTCATCTCCCAAGTAGCTAACAAAATTGTCGAGATTCGGGATGGAGAATTTCGCCCTTATTTGGGAGATTACCACTACTATCTCGATAAAATAGCTGAAGAAAAAGAGCTAGCCAAGTTAGCAAAAATTGAAGCAGAAAAAGGAGCTAAAAAAGCCGAAAAAGAAGCGAAGAAAAAAGCTGCTGCTAAGCAAAAATAAACTTGCAACCCTCGCAGATAAACCTTAAATTCGCGTTTATCTGCGTGCATCTGCGGTTAAAAAAGAATCTGATTCTTAACTAACCCAAAATTCGATTAATCATTTGATTCGCCTGGGACTCGTAACTCCCACCAAACAAATTAAAATGATTTAAAATGTGATACAGATTATAAAGAGTTGTGCGTTCTTCATACCCTGAATCCAAAGGCCAAACCTGATTATATCCCCGGTAAAACTGCGCCGGAAATCCACCAAATAGCTCAGTCATCGCCATATCAACTTCTCTATCTCCAAAATATGCCGCCGGGTCAAAAATCACAGGTTCTCCCGCAGATGTCACCCCCGCATTTCCCCCCCACAAATCCCCGTGCACTAGCGAGGGTTGAGGTTTATAACCAGCTAACAATTCAGGAATCATCTCTAATAAACGTTCCCCTTGTGGAAAATGACCGCCCCGACGCCTAGCCACTTTTAACTGATAACCAATCCGATGTTCTGCCCAAAATTCTGCCCAATTTGCCGTCCAATTATTAATTTGCACCGTTGAGCCGATCGTATTATTAATATCCCACCCAAAAACTGCCCTCAATAAGCCCGAATTAGGCTCTTGTCCCCCCCTTAGCAAGGGGGTGGTGGGGGGGGTGTATTTGTGCATTTCGGCAAGTTTTCGCCCCATTTCTTCCCAAGGTCGATCGCCCCCGCGACTTCCCAACTCCAGCCATTCCAGCACAATATAAGCTGAATTCCCCTCAGTTCCCCAGCAAATCAGCCCAGGTACTCGAATCGTCTGGGTTGCCCACATTTGCTGCAAACCCAAAGCCTCGGCTTCAAACATCGCAATTTGGGAAGCTTGATTGATTTTCGCGAAGTAAGCGCGGGAACTGCTGCTAATAGAATAGCCTTGATTGATGCAGCCGCCGCTGACAGAATGGCGATTGTCAATAGAAAATGTTTCTCCGGTTGTTTCACAGATGTGCGCGGCAATTTTGTCCCACATAGCATCAAATCGTTTTGAGGGTTGGGGGCGATCCGAATTAGTTTAACAGGTATGGCAACTTAATCCGCAAAAACAACACATCCCCTATCTGAAGGTCAGAAAGAGGCTTTGTTTATGTAAAATATAATCCAGGCATCGAGCTATTTTCTCAGGCAGTGACCCGCCAAATATCTTCGCCACCGCAGCGTTTAACAACCGAGTTCGGGATGGAATCGGAGTGGTGCCACTGCGTCATAGACACTACCGAAAAGCTGTAAGGGTAGAACCCTGAAGACTGCATAGAATTAAGTCATCAAATACCATCAAA
>NZ_JAUBRI010000122.1:0-9126 GCF_036701795.1 Microcoleus sp. N9_A1 | reverse complement strand
CGAACTCCGCGTAAAAGTTCAGGAAATCTTAGCATCTTTAACGAATCATGTCATTGGTTTTCTCACAGGATGGTCTTTGGATTTTACATTCTTTATCTCTAGCACATCTTTAAAAAAATGGTATCAGAGCATACAAAATACACACCAGCAGAAGCTCCAGGGCGATCGCACGCAGTTTCGGCGACCCCTGGGTTTTTTAACTTGCTATCCTCAAGTTGTCCTACTGGTAGAGGTAGGCCTTTTCGTTTTATTCTGAATCATTCAATGGCTACGGCTACCAATGTTTATTTAATGCTGTATCCTAAACCCGCTCTTGCCAAAGTGCTTTTAGATCGACCAGAATTGCTTAAAGAGGTGTGGCAGGCGCTCGATCGGATTTCTGATGAGGCGCTGATGGGTGAGGGGCGCGTGTATGGGGGTGGATTGCATAAGCTGGAACCGAGGGAGTTGGGTAATGCTCTAGCTGAAAGGATTCTTAAGATTTTATCAAAAGAAGCGTACCTGAGTTATAAGTAGGAACTGAACACGATCGCTATCTGATGTTTCATGTCGGGTGGCGTGGAGAAAGACGAATGTTTGGATATGTTATTAACATTGAGATGAGGATCGTTGAGTTATCAAATTGAATATGCTGACGCTGCTATTGAGCATCTAAAATTTTTAACAACTCGGCAGCAACGAACTGTATTAGATACTGTAGACGAACAACTCAAATATGAACCCCTCGTTGAGACAAGAAATCGCAAACCGATGGAACCTAACAGTTTAGCAACCTGGGAATTGCGGCTCGGAAATTTACGGGTGTACTACGATGTAGAAGAAAACACAGTTTCTGTAGTCTATATTCAAGCAGTTGGAGTCAAGAACCGCAACCGAGTTCGGATCGGTCAAGAGGAAATTGAACTATGAAATCAGTAGAACTTGCACAAGCAACTGAATCGTTGGGTAAATATATTCAATTTTTGGGGAAAGAGCCATTGCTTGTTACCATCAAGGGAACTCCTGTAGCTGTCCTAACACCAATCGCCGACTTAGAAAATTTACCCTTAGCAACAAGTCCAGATTCGCTAATATTAATCAAAAAATCTTTGCAGCGACAACCGTCAGATTGTGCAGCACCATTAGCCGATTATGTCAAAAGTTTGGGAACAGAACCTGCGATCGCAGCATTTGAAAGTAAACCTGTAGCTCTTTTGGTAGCTATAGCTGATATTGAAAGGGTTTCTTTAAGTAGCAATCCTCAGTTTTTAAACATTATCGCTCGCTCCAAACAACAGCAAAAAGCAGGTAAAGTTGTGAGTAGTGAGGAGGTGCGAAAGAAGTTAGGGTTAGGGTGAAGAAAGGAGCGATTCTGTTTTGTAATATCTGTTGATGGGTGGAGTGATTTTTAATTTTTATTGTTGCTGTTAATTTCATGTTTAATTACCTCAATTGATTCGATCCGATCTATGTTACAAGCTTGTAGTTGAGATAGCTACTAAACCCTTTCGTCAACCCGCTTTTGCCAAAGTGCTTTAGACAGCTTACTCCCAAAGGCTTATATTTCCAGTATCAGTAATCTCAGCCTTCGGATAAAAACAAATTTGAATTGCTAGGTCAACAAGTTTTTCCAATTCTAGGTTGTTGGCATACTTGTGAGTGGTGAAAAGGAGGGGAATCCAAATATCATAAGACTTATACAGATCGATACATTTCTTTGAAACGGCTTGTATTGTTGTTTCCATATCGCCACTACTCAAGATGTTCGCAACAAGCTCCCCTGTATTGCGTCTCCAAACTGCTCCCCACAAGCCATCATTGCAGTCAGCATCCCCTGTATTAACCACCATACGCAATTTTATTAGCGTCCCGTCCGAACTAACAAGATCGAAGTCAAACCAGTAATATTTTCCAATGCCATCCAGATAGCGTGCCCCTCCACAAACTCTAGCGTTTTCTATGTGGTGTCCTGGAATATTTGGACAGTCAATGTATTTAGCCGTACTACATTGTCCTAAAACTGAAATTGGGTGAATCGGAACAACCATTTCATCTTCATTGAAAATGCCCTTTCTATTGAAAGCCTGCTTTATCCATGTTGGCAACTCTGACCCTAGAGCATTTTTAATAGGTGACAAATTGTTAATGCAAGTTGGCCAGGTGACTTGCCTATCATCTTTGTCATATAGAATCCATTTCCTGTTCATTTTGCCTAGGAATCTCTCTGTGCTTAACTTTAACCTATCGGTTTGGAAAATCTCAGTAACTTAATAACCTTGATGTGAAAACTAACTGTTAATTGTATCGCAGTTGCAGTCTAATACGCCATTACAGCGCATAAAACCGCAAACATTTAGTAAGGATTCAGGTCAAAAAAGTTGCAGCTCCAACGCTTGTCTGGCAAGGGTTTCAGGGTAAAATCAGGGCTTTTGTCCAGATCTGTTCATTGTCAATAAGGGACGAAAAGTCACACTTTCACCCAATTTATTGACAATATACATTAATTTAGCATCAATCTACAGATCTAAAGTCTTTACCCAGCAAGGAGTTCAGTGACCTGAATCCTTACAACATTTAATTCCTAAATTTACGCTTTTGCACAGGTTCAACCCATACAGTGCAGAACCCCGAAGTAGCTGGCCTACCCGCTACCTCCAAAGTCACCCCCAAACGCCGAACATCCTTTTTACATTCTAAATTAGTCAAACTATCAGAATTCCACTTCATCAAATTCCGAGCAAACTTCCCCTCAGCGCTACTTGCCCACCGCAAACCCTCCGCCTGCTCCTGAGTCAAATGAACCGCTTCCCCCGGTGCAAACCCTCCTTGCGACCAAAGTAAACCCATCCATCCCATCAAAGCACCTATACCCAAATTCGTCAACAGAATACCTGCCACCACCAAAGAACGCGAGTCGCTACCTTCGTCAATTCTGTCTGACGAACCAGAGAATTGACAGCAAAAGCAATTTCCCCGACTAACTTTTCCTTGCACCGTAGCCAATAAAACTAACGATCGCCCAATTACTATGAACGATCGCCTCAAACCGCATCGTCCATCCACCCGCACTCCAAACAATCCCAATGCACCGGGGGCGTTTCATACTGGGGGAACGGGCGTTCACACCGGGGACACCGGCCGGTAAACAGCGGGTGCGCGTCCAGCAGCTCTAACTGTTCCTCTGGTGTCAACCGCTGTCGGGGTTGCAGAATGAGTTCGCCGTTGTAGTAGCTTGCCCCTTCGGGTTCCCACAATTCCTCCGGTTCAGCGTTAGGGTTTTCTCGGAAGTCGGGGCAATTATCGGTGTTGGGGCCCGTGGGATGCACAGCACAGACTAAGTAAGGATTGCGGGCAAAGAGGAGACAGCGATCGCATTCAGGGATTTTGGGCATAGCGACAGTGTGGAGGTTTTGGGTTTGGGTTTAGTTTCTCGCAAATGGGGGTGTTAGTGGCGATCGCAAATAGCGTTGTGTAGCGAGCGTGGGCGTAACTTGTTGCTGAAAGTGCGAGACTAGAAATAGCGATGAGGGCACCATTTTAAGGCGTTGAGGAGGGCTTGATGGAAAAAACAGGATTAGGCATTCAAGAATTACTGTATTGTGAGCGATCGCAAATTCTCGCCATTGCCCAAAAGCACGGAGCCTACAACGTGCGCGTATTCGGTTCGGTAGCGCGGGGGGAAGCGACCCCAGAAAGTGATATTGATTTGTTAGTGGATTACGATTTAGAGAAAATTACGCCTTGGTTTCCAGGTGGGCTATTGCTTGATTTGGAACAACTGCTCAATCGTAAGGTTGATATCGCCACAGTGGATATGTTGAAAGAACGCATTCGGGAGCGCGTTTTGCAGGAAGCTGTACCGCTATGAGACGAGAACCGGAACGACTGCAAGATATATTAGATGCAATAGCTGCAATTGAGCGATATGCAAGCCTTGGCAGGCAGGAATTTGACAACCAAGAATTAATTCAGATTTGGATTGTTCATCACCTGCAAATTATTGGAGAAGCAACAAATGCGTTATCGTCCGAGCTAACTAGCCGATATTCGTCCGTGCCTTGGGCGCAAATTGTAGCGTTTAGGAATCTGGTAGTGCATGAATATTTCCGAGTCTCGTTAAACCTAGTTTGGGCGATCGTACAAAATAATTTACCTCCGCTGAAGGTAACAGTAGAACAGATTTTAGAGGAGTTGCTAGATACGTGAGTTCAGGACTATTATTTGGAACGATCGCTCTTTGGGTGTTTTGCCGTTCAAGCTCCTATTAATTTCCTCACTCCTTCAAGATAGAAAAGCCTGAGACGTTCGCCCAAAGCAGTAAAGTCAGGTTCGCTGTTTAAAGGAGTCCTTAATAGTTCAACTTGCTTTCTCTATTTTTAGCTGATTGATAGAGTGCGGTAGCGATGCGGGCCGACTACACTTAAATTCACACGCTTATTGGTGGAGTAAAAAGGCGATGGTTGTTCGCATCGGTACTTCAGGTTGGAGTTACGACCATTGGGAAGGTGTGCTCTACCCCCACCAGCTACCGCCTCGCTCCCGACTCGATTGCTACATCCAGCACTATCAAACCGTCGAAGTTAACAGCACCTACTACCGCTGGCCGCCAAATGCTACCTTCGCTAGCTGGCAGCAGCGCCTCCCCCCAGGATTTCTGATGACTGTAAAAGCGCCCCGCGGTCTAACGCACTCCAAGCGCCTTTACTCGCCAGAAAAGTGGTTGGAACGCATGAGTGAGGGACTTCAATGCCTGGGCGATCGATTGGGTATTCTGCTCGTCCAGCTTCCTCCCCAGTTCGGCTGCGATTTGGCCCGCCTAGCCTACTTTCTAGAACAGGTGCCCCCTTGGATCGAAGTAGCTGTCGAATTCCGACACCCAAGCTGGCACGCAGAAGAGGTATTTTCGATGCTGGAAAGGTTTGGAGCGGCCTATTGCGTGATGAGCGGGGCGCACCTTCCTTGTATCCTCCGTGCAACAGCGCCCTTCGTCTATGTGCGGCTCCACGGCCCCGACCCCAACTACCTCTACGGCGGCTCCTACTCGGATGAGGATTTACAGTGGTGGGCCGATCGCATCCAGGAGTGGGAAAGTCAGGGGCTCCGTGTGTTCGCCTACTTCAACAACGACGGAGACGGAAATGCAGTGAGAAACGCTTCTAAGCTAAAAACTTTTGTGGAGAACGGTACTTCCTAACAGGCGAAGATGGAAAGCGTCCCCATTCTTTTAGGTGCATTCAAAAATGCTCCGCTGTTTTCTGAAACTAAATTAGTTCGCTTTTTGTTTTGGTTGGTTCAATTCCCATCAAAAACCTTCCGCTTCACTTTCTTCCTTGAGGACGTACTCGTGACGAAATGATTCCGGCCATGAGTTCAAATCATCGCTGTCAAGCCTTGGCTCATCGGAGAATAGGGTGACTCGTTTGGGTGAGCCGCTCTGCGCCGCAACTTCCTCAATCGTGAATGACGCTTCATAGAAAATGGACTTGAGATAACGTTCGGGAATATAAGCGTAAACTATGGCTTCGGGGTCTTCTCCTGCCAAAGCTTCCATCAAGTCTTTTACGGTCATGCTTTTCATATTGCTGATTATTATGGCTCTCCTGAGTTTGTGGTGATAAACAAACCGCATATTCTTACTCCAAGGGCATCACAGAATCGCGAACAGTTGTGTCTTATACCGTATCCACCATAAACCCAGGAGAGCCATTATTATGTGAAGTATATTATTGAGGCTATCAAAATGCTGCGGGGGACGGCATAACTAAGCGTTAACTTGCAAATGCAAAATAAACACTTGCTTTAACCCCAAACTACTACCTATTTTGTGCGCTGTCAAATTCTACTCAATAAAATTATCAGGATTTTTCATTTTTTGTGGTTTGCGGTAGTTATTGAGTTCAGCGATCGGACTCACCAAGCGTGCTATCGCATCCAACTCAACAACAGACAAAACTTTGGGTTTCATCTCATACAAATCTTGCAGCACCGCCTTGACGTTCGGAAACACAAAATACTCTGTCAGCTTGCCAATCCGGTAGTTAAAGGGTTGATATCGGTGTTTGAAGTACAGCTCGACATTCCCCCGGTGTTCCCATAGTCCCAGCAAATTAACAACCACATCCGAGTAATGCGCTCTCACATCCCGCTGCACTTCCGCGATTCTCTCCTCGATCGAGCGAGTAGTAATGCCAATTTTATAAAAGCAGTGACCGTCCGCTTTGACTTCCAGAAAGTAGAGCGAGTTCACCAGAATCCGACGAAGCTGCGCTCGATAAATCAGCAAATCAGCCCGCCGCTCTTCCAAACAAGATAACCCCGCAGCTTCAGCAATCTCTACAGAGCCTTCTAACTTCATCAACTCTGACAGCAGCAGCGGTTCTTGGACTCGGTTGAACAACACCAGGGGAAGCGCGCCGACGGGGATTTTGCCGAGGTTAGTGAATTGATAAGTGCGATCGCCCTCCGATTCCACCAACCCTTTGAGCTCCCACCGAAAGCTGACTAAATCCTTGGGAATCGATCGCTTTTGGGCCCCGTACTCTTTCCACAGCACTTTCAATTGTTCCAATTCCTCACCCTTAAGCTGGATGTTGAAATTATCGTAAAGGGGAAGCGAGGGGAAAGCTTTGGTTTTAATCCGCTGTGAGACTGGTTTGCAAGTTTCCTCAGTGTGCGCGAAGTGATGTTCTTTCACTGACCCCTTTTTTGCTGTGAGAGAGCCGCCACAGTAGAGGCAAGTTAGCTGAGTTTTTCCGCGCACAACTTCATCAATGCTCGTCAGTTCGCCACTGAGAGCAACACCAAATTTTAGCCACATTGTCAACAATTCTCCTAAAAGCAGGTTTTGTAGATGCCCCCGCTCCACATGATTGAGGATTTTAACAAGCTGTGGCGGTGTAAATACTGCGCCCCGCCTCAGAATAAGATTCATAAACGTGCTGGTAAACCTCTTGACATTTGCGCTGATACACTTCGGTTGAGTAGCTTTCGGGCAGTCCATCTAAAATTTCCTCGATCGCCACTTTAACTGCTGCCTTGCTTTGCTGTCGCCTGCGCCAATCTAAAACTAATTTTTCTTGCTTGAGGGTTGACAAAAGCTCCTTTGCTACTTTCTTGATTTCCAGCTTTTCTTTCTCGCTTAAAGTAATATCTGGTTTGGTCAACAAATCAAAAATTGCTAATTCTTCCTCTGCCAAATTCTCGGATATTGCACGTTGATCCTCAATATTGAGTTCTTGGGCAAATTCCACCAAATCGGCAAAAAATATCTCGACATTGCGGGAACCAGCATTATATTCATCAATCATTTGCTGGAACTTGTTTAAGTAATTCATCCGGCTTTTGTTGAGGCGTAGCATCTGCGTTAATTGACTGCTAATTATGCCTTTGAGTTTCTCTGTTTCGGTGTGTTTGTAACCAGATGCAAACTGGGCTTTGAGGGCGTCAAAGTCAATCTGGCCCAGATCGATGAGTTGGTTTGATTCGGGGATGGCATATGTTAAAGTACCGATCGACAGATCGAGGATTTCTTCAACAGCGGCTTTGACTTCGGTAATGTCCGACTGTGGGGTTAACTGTTTGATGCGCTTGGTAATTTCAGCAAAAGCATATAAACTAGGATTGAACTCGCCCGCTGCTGGGTCTGGGAGAATCGCTTTGTAGAGTTTGTTAACGTTTTGAGTTAGTGCTAGATATCGCTGTTTGGAATCGTCGTTGATGAGGATGGTTTCGACAGCATCATCCCATAGCTTAATACGGGCGAAAGATTCCGTGGTGGTTTGAATTTCGTTAAAATCGATGCCACGTTCAGTACAGAATTGTAGCGTAAGGTAGATCGCACTTCTCAATTCATCGACTAAGGCGGCTTTCGCCTGTACGGGAGTGTCGCCTTCTCTGACATAGCCACCGGATGCGGAACCGTAAATTGCTAGGGCTTTTTGCAAGTCGCAGAAAACGCCGATATAGTCTACAATCAGCCCGTTGACTTTATTCCCAAACACGCGATTTCCCCTGGCGATTGTACACAGTTTGCGGATATGGTGACGCTGACCAAATTGCTCTATTTCTTCCTTGGGCATTGTGATTGGTAACGTTCTAAGTTCACTCATTTTTCCCCTTCAGCGACACCACTAGATTAAACTTTGTTTTCAGGTTTGAGACATTTCCTTTTCACATATTCCCGAAAATCCTTACTATAAAGCTTTCCGTTCGTGCTCCAATACTTCGCGAATCCTGGATACTCCAGTTTAATTTTCAGGTAATTAGACCAACCTTGCCATAAAACTTCATCTAATAAATTGTTTTTATATTGATAATGGAGATTTTCATAGAAATTAAAAATGCTACAAACAAGTTCCCTAAACCTTAGCGCTTCATCTTTTTCTAGCGCTTCAGGCTCGTCACAGCCTAACCGATAGATGCGTGCTGCTTCTGAGTCTTGGCTAATCCGGGCTTCAATTTCTGCATACACGCTAATAATTGATTGATAAGTAGCCCCTTTTATAGCTTTCGTACTAGCTCGAACCTGTATACCAACATAGATGAGAGATACAACAACTCCAACCGCCTGGATAATTCCAGAAATGTCATCTATAGATAGTGAAAAATTGCCTGTAGTCATATAGTTTCTGATTTCATTCTCCTTATTTCCTGCAATGCCTTATCTCTAAAAGTTTTGTTCTAAAAGCATTGCTACTTCTCAGCAATTGTTTCCTCCAACTTTACCTAGCCTCAACATTCAAAATCTCCAACCGTGCGGCTCTCATCAAAATCCTCCGCCTCCTGACGTTGGGCCACCCCCACATAATGCCCTGGATTGAGACTCCATCCCTGCGCCTCAATCTCATCCAATGTTGCTGCTATTTTACACAACCCCGCCACATCCCGATAAACCTTGATTGATTCTCTAGTCTTCGGCAACAAACAGCACCGCCTCGTACAAGCTCTTATTTTACGCGAGATCGCCCGAATGACCAACGATTTTAACAAATCCAGGGGTTAGGGCTTCTGCCTTGGGAAAGAAAGCGATCGGCATTCCCTTTGGGATGCGTAACTTTCATCCTTGCATCCCAAATCTAAAATCTAAAATCTAAAATCTAAAATCTAAAATCTAAAATCTAAAATCTAAAATCTAAAATCTAAAATCTA
>NZ_JAUBRI010000121.1:0-9597 GCF_036701795.1 Microcoleus sp. N9_A1 | reverse complement strand
TTAACTGCTTATCAATCCATTCAACAAGCTCTCTCTATTGATGGCTCCCTTTTTTCCCCTAGTTGAGCAATTACGAAAAATGTACGATTACATAGTTTTAGATAGCCTGAATGCTTCCACTTACAAGCATTTAACTTATCCTTGGTTTCAAGAACGTCTAGATAGGCTTTCATCACAGAATCTCACAAATATTGCTCTCGGTGTAGCACTTCAAGGACAGCCAGTTGGATTAGTTTTAGCTGAATATCCAACAAATCAGAATCAAGCCAACATTTTATCGCTCATCGTAGCTCAAGAGCATCGCCAACAGGGACTTGGTACTGCGCTACTAATGCAGATTGAAGAAATACTAAAAAAACATGGCTGTCAACAACTCAATCTTTTATACAGTCTGAATCTTACGACTCCAATTCTGGAACGTATGCTTAAGCAACAAAACTGGGAAACTGCATCTTTTTATAGTTTGCAGTGTCTAACGAACCGAGAAAGTATTAAGCAGGCTCCTTTTTTAAATCGGTATGTTCTCCCCAATAAATTTACTATTTTCCCCTGGGTTGATTTAACAGCTCAAGAGCGAACGAAAATCAAACAGCGAGAGAATGGACTGAATTATCCTGATGAACTTTGTCCCTTTCAAGACCGGATTGAAGCTGTTTATAGTATTGGTTTGCGCGACGACCTGGAAGAGGTAATTGGTTGGAGTATTGTACAACAAATGCCAAATGGTGCAATTTATAAAGCACTGTTTATTAAACCAGACTTTCGAGCTATGGGTCTAGGAATTCATTTGCTTGCAGCATCAATTAATCGCCGACTTACGGATAAAAAAGGGACAGAGGCAATGTTTATTGTATTAGCAGAAAATAAAATAATGGTGAGATTTGTGAATCGCCACCTTGCTCCTTATTTAACTTCCATTAATAGCTTTTGGAAGTCTTCTAAGTTAATGGCATCATCAACATCGATAGAACAAAATCAAATTCTCTCTCATAGTATAAGTTAGGCAATGCTTAACAGAATGCAGCAACTTTTACAGTCCTGGAAGCACTCCTACCAAAGAAACCGGGTTTTTTTACGAAAAGACGCGTTGCAGCCACAAATTCGGTAAAAAACCCGGTTTCTGGGCCCCCATACGTAAGTCCTATTTTATTTACCTAAAACAATGCTGAACAAACCTGTTTTTAAACCCCACTTCCATGTTGAAGTTATCGAGCCAAGTAGCGTCTATCTACTTAGCGAACACGAACATCATGCTCTTAGCGGTCGCCTCTATACGTTGCTTGCTCCCTTGCTTAACGGTGAGCATAATGTCGATGACATTGTGCGGCACTTAGAAGCTGAAGTATCAATGCTTGGCGTTTACAATGCCCTTACCCGTTTGGAGAGTCAGGGTTATCTAGCGGAAGCAGAACCGATAATACCACCGCCACAAGCGGCATTTTGGAGTTTGCTGGATACTGATTCGGCAACAGCTCTAAATAAGCTAAAAAATACAAGAGTAAGTGTAGTATCTTTTGGTCAAGTTGAGACAAAAGAATTTATTTCTGCTTTGAAGTCATTAAATATAACTGTTGACGAACAAGCCGATCTAAGCCAGACGGATTTAACAATTGTTTTAACCGATGATTACTTACAAGTTGGTTTAAGTGAATTCAATCAAGCAGCCGAAGCACGCCAAAAACCTTGGTTATTAGTGAAACCTGTGGGTACGGTAATTTGGCTGGGGCCGCTATTTGTCCCATCTCATACGGGATGTTGGGAATGTCTTGCTCAACGGTTGCAGGGAAACCGAACTGTTGAAACAAGTATCGCCAAACAAAAAGGAATGACTGAATCCTTTTTAACCTCTCGTGCAGTGCTTCCGGTAAGCTTGCAGATGGGTATCAACTGGGCAGCTATGGAAACTGCAAAACAGTTAGTTCTAGCAACACCTTCACAGTTAGAAGGTAAACTATTTACCTTCGATACCATGCAGCTATCGATCGAGCAGCATATTCTTGTTAAACGTCCGCAATGTCAAGTATGTGGGGTTTTTAACCAAGCAGATAAACCGCAGCCGATCGCACTTCAAATTCAGAAAAAACTATTCACTTCTGATGGAGGACATCGCAGCGTTTCTCCTGAAGAAACTTTCAATAAATATTCCCATCATATTAGTCCTATTTTGGGAGTAGTAAATGCTTTTAATAAACTCATAAGTGATAATATTTTGCTTCATGTTTATACAGCAAACTATCTAGATAGTCGAAGCAATAACTGTTTAGTAAACCTACGCCAAAATTTAAGAGCCAACAGTGCTGGCAAAGGTAAAACTGACAGCCAATCTAGAGCAAGTTGTCTTGGTGAAGCGCTGGAAAGATACTCTGGTGTTTTTACCGGAGATGAGTATCGGATTAAAGGAACTTATGCTCAACTAGAATCTATCGCAATTCATCCTAACGACTTTGCTCTGTATAGCGATTCCCAATATCAAAAACGGGAAAAATGGAACGTTCAGCATGGAGATTTTGCTTGGGTTCCTGAAGTATTCGATCGAGACAAAGAAATAGATTGGACACCTATGTGGTCGCTAACTGAGCAACAATTGAAATATTTGCCCACTGCTTACTGTTACTACCGTTATCCACTTGTAGATGGTCATCGTTTTTGTATCGGAGATTTTAATGGCAACGCAGCAGGCAATAGTTTAGAGGAAGCAATTCTCCAAGGATTCAGGGAATTGGTGGAAAGAGATTGTGTAGCCCTGTGGTGGTACAACCGCATCCAGCGCCCTGCTGTGGATTTAGATAGTTTTGATGAACCCTATCTGCAAGCCTTGCGAGATTATTACCAAAGTCAGAATTATCAACTTTGGGTTCTCGATATTACTAGCGATTTCAATATTCCGTCTTTTGCTGCCATAGTTCGACGCGACAACCAAACTTCAGAATCGAGCGCACTTGGTTTTGGGACTCATTTTGACCCTAAAATTGCGATCCTCCGAGCAGTTACTGAGCTAAATCAATTCATGGCAGTTTTGTCGCAGCATCACACCGAAAAAGAGTTTGATAACCCAGATTCGGAATACTGGTATAAAGAAGCCACATTAGCAAATCAGCCTTATCTCGTTCCCGATCGCAGTGTGAAGCCGAAAGTCTATGCTGATTACCCAAAATATGACAGCAGGGATCTAAAACAAGATGTGATTGCCTGTGTGGAAATTGCTGCTAGTCGTGGTTTAGAAACCCTAGTTCTCGACCAAACTCGTCCAGATATAGGATTGAGCGTTGTCAAGGTGATTGTTCCTGGATTGCGGCATTTCTGGGATCGGTTTGCGGCGGGGCGACTCTATGATGTTCCGGTGCAAATGGGCTGGCTATCAGTGCCACTGACAGAAGAGCAGCTTAACCCAATTCCCATGTTTTTTTAACCCGGCTTTTTTAAGCTTTATCAAGAAAAGGAGAATTAATATGCGGAAGATTTATCAAGCTTTTAGCCAGATGATTAAAAAGTTTAACTTCTTAATTGTGATGACAACATGTGCATCTTTTGAAAAATTAATTGCTCGTTTTTCTTTGGTGGGACATCCCAATATTTTTACTAATCAGGAATTTGACTGGGTAGAAACCTTAGAAGCTAACTGGTCAAGAATTAGACAAGAACTCGATGAAATTCTGAAACATAGGGAGGAGTTACCAAATTTTTAAGATATATCTCCCGAACAATATGCAATTACTCAGGACGATCGCTGGAAAACATATTTTTTATATGGCTATCGTTTCAAAGCTGAACAAAATTGTGCCAGATGTCCTGAAACTACCAACATAATTGAACAAATTCCCGGAATTACAACAGCTTTTTTTTCAATTCTCTCGCCTCACAAACACATCCCAAAGCATCGTGGATATTACAAAGGCGTGATTCGTTGTCATTTAGGACTAATTATTCCTCAACCTTTTTTCAAATGTAGAATGCGCGTTGGTAACGATGTGGCATTTTGGCAAGAAGGCAAGGCTTTAATATTTGATGATTGTTATCAGCATGAAGTTTGGAACGATACAGATGGGATTCGGGTTGTGTTGTTTTTTGATGTACTCAGACCATTGCCATTTCCTTTGTCAGTAATTAATCAGTATTTGATTAGTTTTATTGCTAACTCCAGCTTGGTAAAAAATGGTCTCAAGAACCAGCATGAATGGGATAAACGTTTGGAAAAGACTTTTTTTAAAATATTGTAGACCGATCGGGAGAATTAACTAAAACGAGGAATTTAGAAATTATGTCTAAGTTTGAAAAACGACAACAAGCTGTTAGCAACGGCAGTCATGGTTTAGTGATTGGCAGTGGCATTGCGGGATTGCTGGCAGCCAGAGTGTTGCTCAACCATTTTGCATTTGTCACTGTAGTTGAGCGTGATTCCTTGCCAGGAAAGCTTGGGGCGCGATCGGGAGTGCCTCAAACAGTACATTCTCATGGACTGCTGAAACGAGGTAATAACATCCTAGAGCAGCTTTTTCCTGGATTGGAAGCAGAATTAGTGGGTGCTGGTGCAATTTTGACCGATCAAATTTCAGACACTTTAACTCTGATCCAAGGGGATGCTTTTCCTCGTTGTGCTTCAGATTTAATTGTTCCTAGTTGCAGTCGCAGTCTTTTAGAGTGGTCAATTCGTAGTCGTTTGCTCAAATGCGATCGCCTACAATTTCTAGATGCTACTCAGGTAAAAAAACTGTTAACTGACGAAACTAAGTCTAGAATTACGGGGGTGCAATTACTCGATCGCGATACCTTGCAGTTGGGAGAATTAACTGCCGATTTAGTTGTCGATGCTAGCGGACGACAATCTCATGCGCCCAAGTGGTTGGAGGAATTAAGCTATCCGACTCCTGCTGAAACCAAAGTTAACGCCTTTTTAGGCTATACAACTCGCTGGTACGATCGCCCTCAGCATTTGGATGCAGATTGGAAAACGCTGCTGGTGATGTCCAAATCCCCCCGTGAATCGCGTAGCGGCGTACTGGCGGCGATGGAAGGGAACCGCTGGGTGCTGAGTCTTTATGGTTTTAATCGAGATTATCCGCCGACGGATGAAGAGGGTTTTCTAGAATTTGCTCGATCGTTATCCAATCTTGCCCTCTACAAAGCCGTCAAAGATGCCAAGCCTGTTTCTCCCATCTACAGCTTCCGCAACACAGAAAATCGGTTGCGCCACTACGAAAAGTTGAAACTACCAGAGGGGTTTGCAGTCATGGGAGATGCCGTCTTTGCCTTGAATCCTTTTTATGGTCAGGGCATGACTACTGCTGCTATCGGTGCTATAGAGTTGGATCGGTGTCTCGATCGGCAATTTCGCTCTCGAACCGATTTAACAGGATTGAGCGATCGCTTTCAACAGCAACTTGCCCAAAGTTTACAAGCTGCTTGGATGATGGCGACAAATCGCGATCGAGTTTGGTTGTCACCCGTGGATGCAACAACGACAGGTAAAAAGCTCAATTGGATCGATCGGCTTTCCAAGCAATATTGGCAGGAAGTTGAAGCGTTATTGAAGAGCAGTCCTGAGAGTTACCGAAGCTTAATGGAAATTCGCCACATGGTTAAGACTCCCACTGCCATGTTTAATCTGAAGTTCGCCTCCAATGTGGCAAAACAGGTTTGGAACAGAAAGATCGCTAATTATAAGTAGCTCAACAAAATTAATTACACAAATCAACTAATATGATATACTGAAAATATCAAGTTGTATTCAAAGAAATTTTATATGTTTTTACTTCGAGATATCAATCCACTTTCCTTGAAATTGCTAAACCGAATTTATCGCGAAAGCAGACATCATCAAGTGCGTCAAAGAGCACAATTTTTAATTTTGGTTTCACAAAATATCAAAAATGAAAATTTGATGAAGATCTTTAAAGTTAGTTATAAGACCATGTATAACTGGTTGAATTGATGGGAAAATGAGGGAATGCTTGGATTATATAATAAACCAGGTAGAGGCAGAAAAGAAACATTTAATTCCGCACAATCAGATCAAATTAAGGACTGGGTAAAATTACAACCAAAACAATTAAAGCAAGTAGTACAAAAAATTAAAGAAGAATGGTGTATTAATACAAGTACGGAAACAATTAAGAGAATAATTAAAAAAAAATATGAGTTAGCATAGGATGCGTCGAGGTGTTGGCGGCAAGCCAGACCCCATAGAATACAAGGGAAAAAAAGAAAAATTGTCAGAATTAAAACAATTAGAAGATGAGGGAAAAATTGATTTATACTATTTGGATGAATCCGGATTTTGTGGCATTCCTTGTGTCCCTTATGGATGGCAAGATATTGGTGAATATTTGTCAATTGATAGTCGTAGAACTAAGCGTTTAAATGTCTTGGGAATCATGAATCGGCAAAACACTCTTCATGCTTATGTTTCAGAGCAGACTATTAATTATGATGTAATCATAGCCTGCATAGATACTTTCTTTGCTGTGGTGGAGCGGCCAACAGTTATTGTAGTAGATCAAGCTTCTATTCATACTCTTCATGCCATTTTCGAGAAAATTGAAGAATGGAAAAAACGCGGTTTAACTATATTTGAATTGCCGACTTATTCACCTGAATTGAATTTAATTGAGATTTTGTGGCGGTTTATAAAATATCAATGGCTCGAAATAGATGCCTACTCTAGCTGGCAATCTCTTGTTTCATCTGTAGAAAAAATTTTTAAAGAATTTGGAGATAATTATGTAATTAATTTTGCTTAACTACTTAATCATGCCATCTCGACGGAGCGATCGCTAACGCCGCCCTCATAGCAGTATTTTCAGGAATGACTAGCCAGCAATCGCAACAATTCACCTTACCAAGTAAAAAGGGTCTGGCATCCCCGGCTTTTAGGCGGATTATTTTTACGGCGAGGTTTAAATCGCAAGTCCTATGTACAGACGTTCACAGCAGTTCGTCTCTACTGTCAACTGTCTACTGTCAATTATCAACTGTTTCACCACATCAGCGCGATGCACTACCCCTTATCTGGAATTATCCTCACATTTAACAGTGATGTCTCTGTTCTTCAAAATGAAGATGAACAAATTGTTCTGGCATCTCCACATCACAAGTTAACCTTTAAAGCAGTACAACCAGGGCTAAAAAAGCATTGTTTGCACTGGCAGATAATGGTGCAACCTTGGAGACAATCAACAACTGGTTACAACAAGACCGGGGAGACTTTATAGTTCTCAACTTTTATCAGTACCTGCAAAGATTTACTCATTTTGGTTGGCTGTGTCATTCTGTTGCTACAGAAGAATGTTGCATCGCTACAGCTAAACCAATGACTAGAGATTGTCAGTTTATTCCACGGATGGCTGTTTTAGATCGCCAGTATATACTGTCAAATTTTGCCTATATTCATCAACTTAAAGGACATATACTCTTAGAGTCACCCTTGTCAAAAATGGCGGTTCATCTATTAAATTGGCAAGCAATGGCTATCATCGGTTTACTAGCTCATCCTTGTAAGTGCAGTGAAATAGAAACAGAAATTAAGGCAATTAATCTCAATACAATTCAGGAATTTATTAGTTTACTTTTGAGTACGCAAATGCTGTGTGAAGTGTCTGAATATGGCACTATTTCAGAACAAGCCGATGTCACCCTAGCTCAATGGGAATTCCACGACTTACTGTTTCATGCTCGCAGTCGTAGCGGCAGACATTCTAATCCGGTTGGTGGAACTTACCGTTTTTTAGGTCAGATCGATCCTCTGCCAGCCCTGCATCCTCGGACAGCCGAGAAAACCATAAAACTAGATCAACCAAATTTAGATAATCTCATAACTTCAGATATTTCTTTCACTCAGATTTTGGAAAGTAGAATCTCGATTCGAGAATATGGAGAATTGCCAATAACTGCTCAACAGTTAGGAGAATTTCTCTATCGTTGCGCCCGAATCAAAAACCAGATCCAAACCGACCAGGGCGAACTTCTCAGTCGTCCTTATCCTAGTGGTGGAGCTATATATGAACTCGAACTTTATCCTGTTGTCGATCGCTGCCAAGATATTTGGCCTGGTTTGTATTACTATCAGCCACAAGCTCATGAATTGTCTTGTATTTCCGGCGAAACCGAAGCTGTGGAAGCTTTACTGAAGGATGCTGGTATGGCAATGGGACAAGGCAAACCTCAAGTCCTAATTGTGATTACCGCTCGTTTCCAACGTTTAGCTTGGAAGTATGAATCTATAGCCTACGCACTCATGCTGAAACACGTTGGTGCTTTATACCAAACTATGTATTTAGTAGCAACAGCTATGAATCTTGCTCCTTGCGGGATTGGGAGTGGTGACTCCGAGCTATTTGCTCAAGCAGTAGGATGCAATTATTACGCTGAGACATCTGTTGGAGAATTTGTGCTTGGTAGTCGGAAAGAGAATGATGCCGTGGAAGTTGATGGTCGATCGACTCTATGAATGCCTGAATATTCAAGGAGCAACTGGCTTGAGGGCGCTCAAAAGTCACTATTAAAAGATAGATAAATCGGTTAAATATCTATGCTCAACCCATGCGTAAACGCTCAATATCTTTAATCGGTGGCGCACCGAACATCCGAGAATATTCGCGGCTAAACTGTGAGGGACTTTCATAACCCACCTGATAGGCTGCATTGGAAGCATCGGAGTTTTCGGCAAGCATCAGGCGACGCGCTTCCAATAGTCTTAATTGCTTTTGATATTGAAGCGGACTCATTGATGTCACTGCTTTGAAATGGTGATGGAAAGATGAAGCAGACATACTCGCTTTACCTGCCAAATCCTCAACCCGCATCGGTTGTGCAAAATCAGTCTTAATCTGTTCAAGCACCTCGGCAATCCGCTGCATATTGCTCCCCGATGTTGCTATTTGGCGGACAGCTTCGCCTTGTTCACCCATTAAAAGACGATAATAGATTTCGCGGATAATCATCGGTGCCAGCATCGGGATATGCTGCGGCGTATCCAAAAGTCGTGTCAGTCTGAGGGCGCAGTCGAGTAACGGTGCATCGGCGGTGCTGACAAACAAACCTCTGACAGAGTTTTCTTTCTTATTCGCACTTGGACTGGTTTGGGCAGTGATAATATCGCAGAGTTGGCGAGGGTCTAAATTCAGCTTGAATCCTAAATACGGCTTGTCGGGAGTGGCCTCTACAACAAATCCGCTCAGAGGCAAATCAACCGATATCACAAGATATTGAGCCTCGCCATAACGATAGGTTTCCTCACCCAGCAACGCTTCTTTTTTGCCCTGAACGATGATGCCGAGAATAGGTTGATAGACACCGTGCAGTGCGGCGGCAACTGAAGATTCTCGCGTAAATTCCAGCTTATCTATAGCTGTTTTATGAAAACCGTTCCCCTTGCCTTCAGTGTGCCGAGTTACTAATGCCGCCAATTCTTTACATTGATTAGCGATCCTCTTGGAGGGCTTCGCTAACGCATCTTGGTTTATTACCTGGTTGAGCATTTCAATCGCCCTGCTAGTTTTTTGATTGATTTAACCATTTCCTTTTGCTCATAAAAATTAATACGGGATGTGGGAAACTCAGTGGCTTCAGCCCTGAGAGGGAAACGGCTCGGGGACTTCAGTC
>NZ_JAUBRI010000120.1:0-9643 GCF_036701795.1 Microcoleus sp. N9_A1 | reverse complement strand
GTCGCTCATTTTTCTGTGTAAAAAAAGGTCTCTTATGTTCTTTTACCACATAATGTTACTATTTTGGAGATGTCTATTGGGTAAACAGGTAAAAAATGAGTACAATTACTCATTGATAATAGTGTTTTTAGCTTAACTTGTGAGTAATGACCTTGCGGTGGATATTTCAATGCTTTCAATCCGTTCATTTATTAACTTTCGAGTCACTGCAAACCATCTCTAGTTTGACGACTGAACGCTTGTCCCTTCTCAAGTTTTTCCCCGATGCTTGTCGTCGTTATTATTTATTGAGTTGATATATTTATGGTCATGATAAGAGCATTACTTGTTGATTGAATAGTATTTTTCGGGCAACGGCGACTGAGTTCTAATTTATTGCTGTGCCTGTGTATTCGTGTGTGTAATTTTAAGTTTTTATTCACTGATATGGATACTTTTTTTGGTGATGGTGACGGCCACTCAGGTTTTGAGATGTCTCAGCAGATGATTTTATACCAACGGCTCAAGTTAAATGTAAACTCGTGTCTCGAATGCCACTCTTTCAAGTATTTATACTGAAGATATCTTGCAGTTATCACCATTGTTGGGGTAGATTCAGTCCACCCACACCCTATGTGACAGTTGGGTGCGGAATGTGGGTTTTAAACCCATTAATTATGATAATCCTAGGACGCTACCAAAAAGCAGGTCAATGCGAGTAATTATCCAACGAGTAAAATCGTCTCAAGTCGAAATTAACGGTGAAATTGTCGGCAAAATTGGCTGCGGACTCAACTTGCTTGTGGTTATTGCGGACACCGACACCGAAGCAGAACTCGATTGGATGGCTCGCAAATGCCTGGAATTGCGTTTGTTTCCCGACTCGGCCACGGATACCGGGCGCTGGGACAAGTCCGTACAAGACATCGGCGGCGAGTTGCTGGTTGTGAGTCAGTTTACCCTCTATGGGGACTGCCGCAAAGGTCGGCGGCCTTCATTTGACCGAGCTGCGGCTCCTAAACGAGCTGAAATTTTTTATGATAAATTTGTCGAAAAGTTGCGCCAGAGCGGCTTAAAAGTTGAAACAGGCTTGTTTGGAGCGATGATGCAAGTCTCGATCTAGAATGACGGGCCGGTGACTTTGGTATTAGAGAGAGAATCAGGGTGAATTGTTTGCAAACAAAGCTCTCTGTGCTTCTTTCTTATTCCTTCTTCCTTCTTGAATAAGATCAAATTTTCAGATTAACCGGGTTTCCGAATTACTGTGCCGTAGCTTGAGAAGACATTGCAGATAGCTACACTCTGCCGAGTATCGATTCCACAATCTCTAACGCCCAAAACCGCCTCAAATAGCCAGTTATTAGATTGTCCACTCAGCGGCCTGCAGCACCCTCAATTTTCCTCGCGATCGCCCAACCTTCCTAACAGCTCAGAATGCTTGTACAGTAAGGCTTTAACCGCAATAAAACCAATCTTCCACAG
Source organism: Microcoleus sp. N9_A1 (assembly GCF_036701795.1). Taxonomy (NCBI): domain Bacteria; kingdom Bacillati; phylum Cyanobacteriota; class Cyanophyceae; order Oscillatoriales; family Microcoleaceae; genus Microcoleus; species Microcoleus sp. N9_A1. The sequence goes on along the minus strand of NZ_JAUBRI010000120.1, from coordinate 8,182 downwards.
CTAGCGCTTAGAATCAGATTCAGCAGCCAAAAACTGTTGCCTGAGAGAGTGGAACACTGGCATCACTGCGGTTATCTCTACTTCCGTAATATTCAATGTATAGAGAGTTGAATCAGCACAGCAAGCGAAACCGCCAGCAACTGCCACCTCACTCTCTGACAAATGTCCTCGCACGCTGTGCGCTACTACCCGATAAACGCCATGACTGTCAAAACTGCCACCAACACCGTCAACTGCAACACCGCTTCTGGCTTCAACTCCATTCCGGCAGCCTCCACCGAACAAACCGCCGAAATCAATACTGTTCCCAGCATCAATATCCTGGCTTTGGCTGAATTCGCCCTCAAAGAATTGGAAGCAGAGATGAAAACTGCCAGCCGCAGCGCTCAAGCAGTGGCGATGCGGATTGCTAAGGAAGTCGAACGGATTTGCCAAAAAAGCGATCGCATCCAAATTTCCGGCGAAGTTGAAGCTTGGCAAATCACCTTGGCCGAGCACCGGTTGCAAAAAACCCTGCAATACTACCGCCTCGGTTCCAAACAAGGCCGCGTCGAACTGCACTCCCACCTCGCGGCCATGATTTACCGCCATGTTGCTTCTTTCCGATCGAACTTGAACTTCCAAGCTCGCTACAACATGATTGAAGACTTTTTGCAAGGCTTTTACATCGAATCTCTGCGAGCTTTCCGCCGCGAACACCAACTCGATCTCACCTACCAGCCCCGCACGCAGCTAGAATTGGCTGAGTACATGGCTTTCACCGAACACTACGCCAAGCGCCAAATCGGTTTGCCCGGCCGCAACCGCCAACGCCTGATCGTGTTGCGCGCTCAAGGATTTGCCAAGGGCCAACCTCCCGAAACTGCGATCGACATTGAAATGGCTGTAGAGTCGGGCAAGGGAGAAGATGCGGAAATTTACAGCCGCTCTCCGGCGCTGCAACAAGTCCGCGAACAAATGGTTTCGGAAACTGTCGATCCGGCTGATGCTGTGCTGCGCGATCGAGTAGTCTCGGAATTGATCACCTATCTGGAAGCCCAAAATCAGCCAGAATGCGTGAATTACTTAACTTTAAAATTGCAAGACCTTTCGGCTTCGGAAATTGACCGCGCGCTCGGTTTGTCTTCCCGCCAGCGCGACTACTTGCAACAACGTTTCAAGTACCACGTCGAAAAATTTGCCCGCACTCAAAACTGGAAACTCGTCCACGAATGGCTGGGTGCTGATGTCGATCAAAAATTGGGAATGACTTCGGACAAATGGGAAGCATTTCGCGCTCAACTGTCGCCCGATATGCAGCAACTGTTAGTAATGAAGCGGAACCAAGAATGCGACAAGGCGATCGCCACCGCGCTCAAATGCACTCCCAAACAAGTCCAAAAACGCTGGGCGCAACTGTTGGAGCTGGCTAGCCAGACTCGCAACAGCAGCCAAGCTTAATTGGTGCTCAAATATGAATGCAACTGTTTTCTTGAGACTGGAAAATGCGATCGGGTGCGGCATCTACACAGGACTGCCCGCCCCGGCGTCCGCTCTCAAATCAACAATCGCTGCTACTAATTTATCGCCGCTTTTTGGCAATTTCAATTTATTAAAACAACGTATCCGCTCAATAAGTTGCGGTAAGCATTAATTTTTCGGAATTGTAGAATTTTAATTTAATTGTACAAATATCTTAATTTAGATACAAAAATATCGCATTTGCTGGCTGCTAAATCTTGATTAAAATAATGTATTATCAATTATGAAGTCAAGGATATTACAGTCTTTTTGGAACAGTCACAATTAACAGTGGGGTGACACTTAATAAAGGAATCAAGTTCCGATAATTCAAAGCAGTTATCTTTTTTTAAACTTCTTCAATAATCCCAGGACACACCGAAAGAACAAAGCGAAGATTGTTCGCGAATAATCATCCCCAGAGCTGGAATATTTCCCCGGTGAGAAATACGATCGTGCATATATTCAAAAAAGCTAATTCCTAATTTCCTAGTAGTCGCAACTAGAGACATGAAAATATCCATCGCCTTAGTTCCTTCACAAGTTTGAGTCGCATAGCTGATATTTCGTCGCTGCACCATTGTTCTGGCAGCTAATTCTGCCGGGTTATTATGTAATGGTAATTCCGGATGCTCCAAAACTAAAAGCAACTCAGATATTTTACAAGAAGTTAATTTTTTTCGTTCATCTAATTGTTCATAACCAGTTTGACTGCCGAAAATTTCCCAAAATTTGGATTTTAGCCTGAGCTTCTCTAGCCCAGATGGAGAGTTTCTGTAAGCGAGCAATTCTCGGTAGTAATCCCAAAAATCATCAATAAACTTATCTAAACTTTTTTGATGACAAGTAACAAATGGACTTAATTTTTTATAATGTCTTGCTTCATGCACCCAACATAAAGATAAATCATCTGTGAGTAATTTAAACTGGGGTGCATCATCAGTGACCAGAGTTTTTATTACCGGAATCTGGGATTGCTGATGATAAAAAGCAATTGCTGCTGCCTCAAAAATTCTGGTACGATGTTGAGAGCCTAAGCAACCCAGATGCTGATTCAGCAAGGAGTTAAATTCATCACCGTTCAACGGAATTTCTTGAGGTAATCCTTTAATTTGATGGCTCCACTTCCGGGGTACATTGAACTTATCTAATAGCTGGTAAGTAAGTGGAGATAGAATAAACTCAAGTTCTAGGTTGTTTTGTAATACTCCAAGTACGCTTAATCGGTCTTTTCTTAAGGTTGTAGAATAAACTGTATATAATGGGTTGCAAATTATATTTGTAGTATGATTTACTCCTTTAACACGCGCACTTGTTTGGTCTAAGTGTTGCCAAGGGCTACTTGCTAATCCGGATACATACACTTCGTTAAATTCTGATTCAAACTTTGATGAATTTTTTATTCTTCTGATTTGATAAATAATCGGCTGACATGGAAATCCCAATATTGCTTAAAAAATCTAACAGCTTTCCTTGAGTCATGTTACCTCCATAGTACAGGCTCATAACTAAGGCTTTTACTCCGGGACCAAACTCCCCATCATAGCCGGATGGTAACGGTGAAATGTATGTTTTCTTTTCTGAAGGTGAGTAATACTTCTGTTTCCGGAATAATCACGTTATCTGTTTTCAGTAAAATGTCTTGAACTATTACCTCTTCATAACCCTTGAATTCTGAATCGAATGGTAGTTCTGCCTGGGGATACTCGAGGATTTTTTCTCTGTCAACTTTGACCAGAGCATTTTTACTACTTTTAATATGTTTTTTTGGTGTTTTTCGCTCTTTCTCGGATGAGTAGTTTTCTTTTGACTTTTTCGGCCCATTAGCTTTAACCTCTGGTTTGCCCTGTTCTCCTTTCAGACGATTATTTTCGGATTTTAATCTTTGATTTTCTGACCGTAATTCTTTGGTTTCTGCTTGTAATTGTTCTATGAGGTTCAGCAATATGGACACAGTACGACGCAATGATTCGTCTGCAATGTCAGATGGCTCAATGCTTTGCAGTAAGGTTTCTACTAATTTTTGAGGAGATGATTCTTGCGTCATGAATCATATTCTACCATGCTGTACCTAGATTGTGAACCTTCTTTTTTGCTGTTACCCCGATTTATTGAGCGGATACAAAACAACATTACTTTTTTTAATATCTTTCATTCCCTGGTTAGACCGGGGAATTTGTTTTTATTAGTCATCAGTCATTAGTCATTAGTCATTAGTTATTGGAAAGTGATTGCTGAAGAGGCTGCCTGGCCTAGATTTATAATGATATTTAAAAATAGGTAGTAGCCTAATAAAGGCAAAGTTGTTAAAATGATTTGTTTCTCCACAATATCTCACATGAAAGTCTATTTTTAAAGAAATAAATTATTATATAAAATTTTGTTATCCGTTAATAGACAGTATCAAACTCTAATTTATAAATGTTTTTTTATAAAAATAGTTAAAAATCGATTCAGAAAGTTGAGGGTGCGGAATGTGGATAAAAAATGACAAGTCATCTATCCAAAGACAGAAAAAAATTAATACAAATCTACTCATCCTACTATTCTGTTTCACTTAATCCTTCATAAGAAGGAAGCATCAAATTTGAGTTCTCTCTAAAATGGGGGCATAAGTTGATGTAGATAGAAAGGGAAGAGTTCGTATGTTACTTTACAAAATAGAAGATTTTAATCCCAACTACCGCGAAGCTGCTTTTAATGGCGAAGATATCAAAGGTCTGGATATCTATGCTGGAAATACAGATGAGAAGATTGGCTCCATCGATACAGCGCTAGTTGATGAGACAGGACGTTTCCGATATTTTGTTGTTGACACGGGTTTCTGGATATTTGGCAAGAAGGTATTAGTTCCAGTTGCTCTTTGTCGAGTGGAGGTTGATGCAGAGCGCATCTACGCGACGGGTTTGAGGAGTAAAGACCAAGCAGAAAAACTACCCAGGTATGAGGATGGGATGGTAGTTGATTACGATTATGAAGAACAAGTGCGGGCTGTTTATCGTACTCGAACTGTAGAAGGGTCTGCACCTGTAGAAGCATCATTGCCTTTAGAAACCTCATTGCCTGTACAAGAATCTGCACCAGTTTCTATGCCCCGTTCTGTCTCTAACCAAGCTAGCGCTGCTGGTTATGACCGCAACACCTACACTTACGAACAAGAGCCTCAATTGTATCAGATGAACGAGCGCGAGCATCACAAATTCCGACTCTACGAAGAACGACTGGTTGCAGAAAAAAGCCGTCACAAAACTGGCGAGGTAGCAATTGGCAAGCGAGTTGAAACCGAAACGGCACGGGTTTCAATTCCAACAGAAAAAGAGCGAGTGGTAATTGAGAGTATAACTCCCGAAAAGGCAGGTGCGCCAGTAAATCGGGATACTCCATTCAAGCAGGAAAAGGTGATGCGTATGGACGTTTACGAAGAAACTGCTGATATCAAAAAAGAAGCTTTTGTGCGCGAAGAAGTTAACATCAGGAAAAAAGTTGAAACGGAGATTGTTGAGGCAACGGAAACACTGCGTCGTGAAGAGTTGGAGGTGAAGAGGGAAGGGCGTTAGAGTGCGAATGAATTGAACAAAGGTTTGTAGTTGCGCTGTCTTCGCCCACATGAGCTGGGTCAGCTAAAAAGCTGGCAGGATACTTTGTTTTTAGGATGGTTGGGTCCTATCGGGGCGGCAGCGATTTTCTATGCCACGCTGGCGCTACATAAAACAGGATTAGAGTCAGCTTGGGTCATTGGTAGCCTAATTATTTGCGCGTCCATAATCGCCCACGGCTTTACTGCTGTGCCGTTGGCGAAAGCTTATGCTAAAATGCAGCGTAAAAGACAACTTCTAATGATTTGGTAGGTAGATGAAGACCCCCAACCTGGCAGAAAAACAAGCCATAGAACAAGAGCAAAGCGAGATTTTTCAACAGTTAGAAGATTGGCTGGAAGCTCCCATGCTGGTGCTGGCATTTGTGTGGTTAGCCCTATTTATTTTTGAATTAATTTGGGGATTAAACCCACTGCTAGAAGTCATTAGCACTACTATTTGGATTATCTTTATTGCAGATTTTCTAGTTAAATTTGCCTTGGCACCCCGCAAAATTTCCTATATCAAAAGCCATTGGATAACGGCTTTTTCTCTGCTGTTGCCCGCTTTGCGTACCTTTCGGATTGTACGAGTGGTGCGAGCATTCAAAACAGCACGGGCTATGCGAAGTTTGCAGTTGTTGCGAGTTATGACTGGTACGAATCGAGGGATGCGGGCATTAGCTGCGAGTGTTAGCCGTCGCGGATTTGGTTATGTCGTAGGACTAACGATAATTATTACCTTGGTAGGTGCAGCAGGGATGTATGCTTTTGAAAAAGATGTCGCCGATGGTTCCTCCGGGTTAAATAATTACGGCACAGCCTTATGGTGGACGGCTATGCTAATGATGACAATGGGTTCGGAATATTGGCCCAAAACGCCAGAAGGTCGCATACTTTGCCTTGTTCTGGCACTCTATGCGTTTGCGGTTTTTGGTTATGTAACTGCGACCATCGCCACATTTTTTATTGGTCGCGATGCAGAGGATGACGAAGCAGAATTAGCAGGAGCGAAATCAATTGCAGCACTTCAAACTGAAATGGCTGCTTTGCGGGCTGAGATTCAGCAATTATTGAATCAGAATTTAAAGCCTTGAATGAGGTAGATGCCAAGATTAAGTTTTGGTCAGCGCTGGCACTACTTTTTCGCCAAACACCTCAATAAACTGCTCTTGTTCTCGGTTAACGTTGTGCAAAATTAGTTCATCAAACCCCAATTCAATATCTTTTTGCAACCACTCAATATGCTGCTCTTGGTCTGCCGAGATGCGGACGTGTTGATATAACTCTTCTGGTTGTACAAACTCCCCGGCGGCATCAAATTGATCGGGTGTTATCAGTTCAGTCAGCATTTTACTTTTGAAGATGTTACTACGCCATTGATGATGAGCGCCTTGTAGTGCTTTTTCTGCATTACTGTCATAGGAAAGCTGCACTTTCAAAATCATTGGTTTTCCTTCTCCACCACCGCGACGAAACGCATCGACGACTTTTTTTAACTTTTCAGGTGGGCGAGAAGTAGTAATTAATCCATCTGCCCAACTGCCCAACCATTCTGCGGTTTCTGGGGTAACTGCGGCGCCGATAATTAATGGGAGAATTTCCGGGCGGGTATAGAGTTTTGCATCTTCTACGCACACTAAGCCACGATGGGTGACGGTTTCTCCTGCCCAAAGGGCGCGGATAATATCGACACATTCTTTGAGGCGCGCGTTGCGATCGATCTTTGTAGGCCACTTATCCCCAGTAATATGTTCGTTCAACGCTTGACCGCTGCCAACCGTGAGCCAAAAACGATTTGGAAACATTTCTGCCAACGTTGCCGCAGCTTGGGCAATAATAGCCGGATGATACCGCTGTCCGGGAGCGCAAACAACCCGATAGGAAAGCGTCGGCGTGGCTTGCATTGCTGCACCCAACCAAGACCAAGCAAAACCACTTTGTCCTTGCGCTTCACTCCAAGGATGAAAGTGATCGGAAGAAAGGGCATGGGTAAAGCCAGCTCGTTCTGCCATTTGGACATATTTCAGCAGTTCGCTGGGCTTAAACTGTTCGTGGGAAGCATGATAACCAATTTGTGCCATAAGTTTTTAGGAGTTTTGAGTTTTAAGTTTTGAGTTTTGAATGTTAAGTTTTGACTTAAAAGATCCAGACTTAAAAGCAGGTGATTTAATCAGGACGCTTTGTAAAAGTTTTGAGTTTTGAGTTAGATAAGTTTTTGATTCACAAAAAATTATCTTGTACTCAAAATTCATAACTTTCTGTATAACGGGCAAGCTTATGAGCGAAAAATTCGCCGATAGCGAGCTTCAATTACCGAGTAGATGCCATAGGGAATTACAGCACTTCCGGATGTTATGAGGTACAGTAGCAGCAATTAGTAAACCAGTTTTTAAGATGTTTCGGATTAATTAAGTCAAGAGCCACAGCAATTATCGTGTCAACCATTTTAGTGCTGGTTGGTGAAAACTGTCGCAATAAAGATTTGAGTTGCGACCACCATAATTCAATAGGATTAAAATCAGGAGAGTATGGGGAAAAACACAAGATAGAAGCACCCACACCTTCAATCAGAGGCTTAATTGAATCTACTTTATGCGCTGGTAAGTTATCCATCACTACTACTGCTCCCGACCACAATTGTGGCACTAAACATTGCTCAATAAATACCTCAAATGCTTTGCCATCCATCGAGTTGTCTAGGGTCATTAATGCCACTACTTGCGTGAGACTAATTGCACCAATTACTGTGACTTTCTTACCTCGATAAAAAGGTTTGACCGCATAGGCTCTCGTCCCTCGTTGGGAACGTGCATGAGTTCTGGTTAAACCTAGCAATACTCCAGTCTCATCTAAAAAGACTAGATTTTTTGGGTCGATATGCTTAACTTTTTCCCAATACTCTAACCTTAATTTCATGACTCTTTCAGTGCCGGCTTGGCTACTTCTCACGGTTTTTTTTTTACGATTTAATCCCAACTTTTGTAAGGCATTACACATGGCTGTTCTACCCACCCAATTTCCCGTCTTCTGGGCAAATAACTCACACAATTCTAGTAAGGTTGCATCGGGATGTGCTGCCACTATTTCTCTCAAAGAAGCTGTGGA
>NZ_JAUBRI010000119.1:0-9677 GCF_036701795.1 Microcoleus sp. N9_A1 | reverse complement strand
TGTCAGACTAGCAACGGTTAGCAGATCCCGATGAAGCGTCAAGAATCACCGCGTCTTCAGACCGGTGAGTATTTCAACGACCGAATCCTTGTGTTCCAGCCGTCCATCCAGGACGTAGCTGACGGTTTCAAAGCCACGATGGGGATGATCCGGTGCGCCCTTTGCTTGACCGGACTTCAGATTCACGGGACCCAATTCATTGAGGAGGAGAAAGGGGTCAAACTCGGAAAAGCTACTCTTGGGAAAGGGACGACGCACCAAGAAGCCTGCTCCTTCAAGCGTTTCTACACTATTAATGATTCCAGCAACGGTTCGGAGTGTTTGAGTTTGAGTTGTCATACAGTTGCCTCCAATCAGACAGCTTACAAGACTTATCCTATATATGATTAGTCATATACTAGCATAGAAGGATATAAATTCTATAGGTAGGGCTTGTCCTCCCTATTCGTTCGGTAAACCGCCTATGTCTCTTGCCCATGTGATTCTGGGTCTGCTCCAACAACAGGAGCGGACAGGCTACGACCTCAAAACCAAGTGTTTTGACGATTGCATTTCCCATCTGTGGCAAGCAGATCAGGCACAAATTTATCGGACTTTAGACAAACTGGAGTCACAGGGGTGGATTACCTGTACTGTTGAGATTCAGCACGATCGCCCTAATCGCAAGGTTTACCGGATTACCGAAGCAGGTGAAGCAGAGTTGACCCACTGGCTTCAGACGCATCATCCGTTGCCCGTGTTGCGAGAGCCGTTGCTGGTGCAACTCTATTTTGCGGCTCAGTTGCCTAACGAGGCGATCGTGTATCTGCTAGAGCAGGAACTGGAAGCACGGCAAGAAAAGCTAGCCCAGTGTGAGGAAATCGAGGCTCTATCTTTGAGTAATCCGACTGCATCGCGTGAACAAGAACTGCATCGACTGGTTTTGGACTTAGTGAAGCAACGGGAACAGACTTATTTAGATTGGTTGGAAAAGGCGATACGTGCTATGCACACGCTGCGCGACCGCAACAATTCGTAGCCAATCAACGTAAATTCCTTCTTCTAAGTTAGAATCCGAACTCGATCGAAAGTACACCCTACAAACTGACAATGCCGATTAGCCTGCTTGTTGGGGCGTTACGGACACTCTTATCGGAAATGCGAGGCGAGGAACTGATAACCAACTCCTCGCCTTCACTTTTTTTATTTTGCGCGTGCGCGTTGCAATTAGGTGCTTTTACACATGTGCCATTTGCCGATCGAGCTTGGTCTCTCGTCCATCTTGTTGCACAGATTGAGCTTTGTCATAGCTCTCCATCAGGGCGCGGTAAATTGGCATGAGGTCAACCATGACAGTGGCAAACTCCATTGCGTCCGGACGGTTCCACGTGTTCATGAGTTCGCCGATGACTGCGTAAGTGTCGATGGGCATGGCTCCCGCCTGGACGACGCGGGCCAGCGTGAGGTCGGTTGCCATCTGGCTCCAGTTGCCGGAAGCGTCAATGATCGTGAAGACCTTGTAACCAGCGGCCAGTGCGCTCAGCGTCGGAAACGCCATGCAGACGCTGGTGAGAGTTCCGGCGATGAGGAGAGTTTTTCGCCCGGTCTTCTCGATCGCGTCTACCCAAGCCGGGTTGTCCCAGGCGTTAATCTGACCTGTGCGCGGAATGTAAACCGCGTCAGGATTGTACTGGTGGATTTCGGGAATCAGGGGACCATTGGGACCATCGGGCACCGAAGCAGTCGTGAAGGTCGGAATCTTGGCGAGTCGGGAACTCTTGGCGAGCGCCGTGACATTGGAGCGGAGGACTGGGAGTTCGATGTCACGCACAAGTTGGAAGAGTCCGCTCTGATGATCGATCAGCAGCAGCACGGCGTCGTTGGGATCGATCATTGTGTCAATGGTGTTGCTCATGGGTTTGTCTCCTTTTTCATTCAAATTCAGTCAATGTCATTTTTTCCTAGCTATCTGGGGCGTGTCCAGTTCTAGTACTCAGCTTCTTTCGGAATAAGTTCAATATAGGAGATCGCCTTCAAGCCGTCGTCTATAGCGAGTTAAAATTTTTACAGTACAAATTGATAGAGCAACCATGTGATCGCAGAGTAGAAGGCTGGCTCTAACTTAAGTTAGAATCCAAATTCAATCGAACGTACATCTTACAAACTGACAATGCCACGCTTAACAGCAACAATTACAGCTTGGGTGCGATCGCTCACATCTAACTTATTCAAAATCCGATTAACATGGGATTTAACAGTACCTCCACCAATACTCAAAGCAGTCGCAATATCCGCATTACTCATTCCCTGCGCCAGTGAGCGGAGTACTTCTAGTTCTCTTTCACTCAGTTCTGGATTGCTGAGACGCTGTGCCAACTTTGCTCCCACATCGGGCGGAATATACTGCTGCCCCCGATGAACGGTGCGAATGGCATTCAAAAGCTCGTCAGGTTCAGTTTCTTTCAGCAGGTATCCTTTTGCGCCTGCCTGCAATCCCCGATAAATATCTTCGTCACTATCATACGTGGTCAGTACAATAATCCGAGCAGATTTAACGCTCGCACAAATTGCACCAATGGCGGCAACTCCTTCCACTTCAGGCATTCGCAGATCCATTAGCGTTACATCTGGTTGGTGTTCCCGAAATAAGGCGATCGCCTGTTCCCCATTTTCAGCTTGTGCAATCACCTGCATATCTGGGTCACGGTTAATAATCGTGGCTAATCCTTGCCGAAAAATGGCGTGATCGTCCGCAATCAGAACCCGAATGGTCGTAGCTTGGCTCATTGTAATGCTCACTCAAAGGTTGACGGTGACAATAATTTCTGTTCCTTGTCCAGGTTGACTCCTAATCGTGAGTTGTGCGCCGATGCGCTCAGCCCGTTCGCTCATGCCGAGTAAGCCAAAACCCTCAGAGGCTGAAATACTGCCAACTCCAAAGCCCTGTCCATTGTCTCTCACGCGCAAGCAAAACTGATCGCGATCGTAGACTAGCTCCACTCGAATTTCGTCAGCATTGGCGTATCTAATCGCATTAGTTAATGCTTCCTGCCCAATCCGTAGTAAGTTATTCTCGACTTCAGTGGGTAGAGAATACACTGCACCCTCAATCTCATAATATAGAGTGACATCCATTGCGGCAGTTCTGATTTGAGCGATGAGACGATGGAGAGCGCTCTGTAAACTGCCCTCCTCCAAAAGCTGAGGACGGAGCGCCACGACCGATCGCCGCGCTTCAGTCAGTCCAGTTCGCGCCAATTCTTTAATCAGGTCTAGGTGTGCCTGAGCTGCTTCTAAATCATCCGTTAGCACCTGGTTTGCAGCACCTACCTGAGCCAGAATACCTGTAAACGACTGAGCGAGTGTGTCGTGAATTTCGCGTGCCATGCGGTTGCGCTCTTCCAGAATCGAGGCTTCTTCTGCTTGCTTCAGCGCCGTAATATCTCGCGCTAGCCAAATCACCTGATCGTGGTCGATTGGTGCAATGCGAGCCGAAAACCAGGCTTCTCGTCCATTTAGAAACGCACTGTACTCGACTGTGAGGGTTTGTTGGGTTCTCAGCACCTGCTGAATATAACTTAGAAATTCATCGGCTTGTTCCTTTCCGAGTTGATGCATGGTTTTACCAATCATCTCCTCAATGGGTTGCCATAGCAGATTTGGCTCCTGTACGATGATTTCAAGGAATCGCCCTTCCGCAGTCAGTACAAACAGCGGATCGGGAATGGCTGAAAAGAGCGCCCGCAGTTCTGCTTCAGAGGCTTGCAATGCTGCTTCTGCTTGCTTGCGATCGTTGATATCCGTAACAACTCCCAACGCTCGGATGGGTTCACCGGATTCATTCCAGGTAACAATTTTGCCGACAGAACGAATCCATTTCCACTGACCATCCTGGGTACGAAGGCGATACTCTACTTGAAAGTTGGGGATTTCTCCAGTAATACAAGCACGGTAGGTTGCGACAACTGATTCTCTGTCATCAGGATGCAAACGAGCAATCCATTCAGGAATGGTTTCGTGGAATGTTGCTGGATCGTAGCCCAGCATTAAAGCGTATTCCGGGTTAACAATTCTTTCTTCAGTCTTTAAATCGAAATCGTAGAGTCCTTGATTTGAAGCGGTTAATGCTAAGCGTAGTCGTTCTTCACTCGTTTGTAGAGCGGCTTCTGCTTGCTTGCGATCGCTAATATCCGCAATCACCCCTTCAATGTAGTCATCGTCTGCATTCAGATAAGCAGAGAAAAGTCCCCAAAACACTGTCCCATCTCGTTTTCGCCCCTGTGCTTCATAGCTTCGCACTTCCCGCTCCCGCTTCAGCACCTCAAGGAATTGTTGGCGATCGCTGGGATTTACATAGTAGTCTGTGGCGTGTTCAAGCCCAATCATCTCCTCTGATGAATCAAAGCCAAGCAGATTGGCATAGCGTTGATTGGCATCGAGAAGTAATCCATCCGAGAGGCGGGTGCGGAAGATGCCAACCTGTGAGTTTTCAAAAATATTGCGGAACTTAGCTTCACTGCGTTGTAATGCCTCTTCTGCTTGTCTGCGCTGGGTGGTGTCATTGCCCACCGATAAGATTTCAACGACATCTCCCTGGTCATTGAAGATGGCTTGATTCGACCAGGCAATCCAAACCCGTCTACCGTCTCGACAAAGGTTTTCATTCTCGGTTTGCAAGTAAGCTTGAGGCAAGGAAGCTTCAAGATTGTGAAACAGATTGTGAACAAACTGCTTGAGATCACGTCCAGATATTTCGGTTTCTGGAACGATTGTTTCCAGTAGGGTACGCCCTAAAATCTGATCTTCCTCATAACCAAAAAAGCTCAGTCCATAGTCATTCATGTATCGAATTCGTCCTTGCCTATCCGTGCGAAGGATGATTGAATTCGCAGTTTGAATCAGGTTGCGGTAATTGGCCTCACTTTGTCGTAACGCAGCAGTTCGTTCTGCGACCTGTTGCTCTAAAGTGCAGTTGTAGTCGGCTAGGAGTTTCTCGGCTTGTTTGCGCTCTGTAATGTCCTGAAAGGTAGCGATCGCATAAGTGATATTGCCCTGTCGATCAAAAACTGGTGTTCCCCGTGCCTCAATTAGAATTGTGACACGATCTCGACGAATTTCTATATCTTCAGTCCTAATGCGTTCGCCCCTTAATGCCCGCACAATAGGCAAGCTCTCCGCTGGATAGATTTGATCCGTTCCCGCTACATAAAGCTGATAAGCCTCTGATATCTGCTCCGGTGCTATGGAAGTATCAGTTTCTTTGCCCCTGAGTTGATTGCCGCATTGGTTGGTATAGTAAGGGCGACCCGCCGCATCCACGATCGCAATTCCCACCGGAATCGCTTCAAGGAACTGGGTGATCTTGCTTTCTTTAGCCTGCAGTTCTGAGTAAAGGTTGGCATTTTCGATGGCGATCGCTGCTTGAGTCGATAATAGCTGCAAGACCTGCGATCGCTCTGGTGTAAATACTCCAGTTGCTAACTGATTTTCTAAATACAATACACCGACCAGCTTGGCTTGATTTAGCAGCGGTAAACAGAAAACAGATTGAGGCTGGTTCTGTTGAATATATGGCTCATTAATAAAAGCACCTTCACGAGTCGCATCATTTAAGGTGACAGGCTTCAGAGTCCGAATCACATATTGAATGATTGATTCTGGCAATTGTTCGGCAATTGGAATAGACTGTAACACCTGAGTCGCACAAGCATTTTCATCGGCATTGAGTTCACAAGCCGCTTCGATTAACCATTTTCCTGAGTTTTCTAAAATCAGATATCCGGTTTGTGCGCCAGCATTCTCAATTAAAGTTTGCATCAGTAATCGCAGCAATTGCTTCAGTTCAATTTCACGAGAAATCGCCTGTGAAGCTTTCATCACTGCTGCTAAATCGAAAGCGGTATGGAAGGGATTAGAGATAGTTTCAGCAGTAATAGGAATTGATGTGGAAGCGGCTCTAGACGATTTAGGAAAGAACTGTGGATAGCGTTTTTCTAAGTTTTTAACTTTAGCGACCGCGCCCCAGCGATCGTAACAATAGTGCGCCTCTTTCATATAGGTTTGAGCAATTTTTGACCGACCTCGCGCCAGATAATGTTTAGCCGCTAATTCATACGCGAGTGCTTCTTCCTGGATATACTCATTTTCAGCAGCACCTGCGATCGCCCGTTCATAAAACTCTTCAGCCTCAAGAAATTGGCCTAAGACTCGCGCTTTCTCTGCCTCGACTAGATAAAATTTATGTAGATAATTTATTGGGGCATGTTCTGCCCATTTCTGCATCTTTTCTTGGTTAGTATTAACAGAGTTTAGCCAAGCTGATTTTTCAGAGTTTGCAGCATCGAGCGATAGGCTCAAAAGCGCCAGAGAATGATAGAAGCAGAATACAGGTAAAATCGTTATTGCTGTCACCTCTTCAAAATGTTGCCTTGCTAAAATAGCAATTTGTACTGCTTGATGATATTCTCCAAATAGATAACATAATATAACTTTGTATAAATGGAGTATTTTAATTGCACTTCCATCTTTAACTGCAATAGCGTGTGGTAACGCCTGCTCTTCATTACACACCCGACCAACTAAGCGGCTGGGATTCTCAGACCTATTTAGCAAATTAAGAATGGTCTGCCACAATATTGCAAGCCAATTCGAGGGGCTTTCCCGTCTGATTTGGTTGATCGCTTTGCTGTAAGTTGCTGTTTTTTGTTCTAGTTGGGTAAGTTTCTCTCCAGCAAAAAATGAGTTATGGCACACGAAATATGCAGTATAACCAGCAGATTCAAAGTCTCCGGTTTCCACCGCATTGTGATAAGCATCAACCAGAAATGTTATTGATATCCTAAGATGCACCTTCCAGTGCAGGATATGGAAACTCGAAAACATTAATGTTTTCGAGTTTCCTTTTTTGCTATGCAATCGTTCTGCCAGGCTGAGAGCCAGTTGTCCAAATTTATAACCGAGTTCAATGTCTTGAACAACTCCACATAGAACAGATCCGTAAGCAACATAACTATGTGGTGACCAGGTATTACTACCGTAGTTAACTGACAGATTTACCCTCTTACATACAATCAGTATCCACAGTGCTGGTAACGTTATAAATACAGCAGACCCCATATTCGCTAGGATTGACATAGCTGCCAGTGGTTCTGGTGCAGTCATCTCTGGTAAATTGATCAAGTCTTCGATTTCTCGTTCAGCAAGTAGTGCAGCCGTTGACTCCAATTCCCTTTGAATATCTGCCTGACTTGGATTTTCTATTAAATCTATTCCCAAGAGCTTTAACGCTTCCAATCCAGTTTTTAGTACTTCTTTCAGGTTGCCCTGTGACAAATATCCTTGAATTCTGCTATCGTAAGCCTGCACTTTGTCAACCACTGTTTTGCCACGATCAAGTACCACTTCTACCAACTGTTCCATCTCATCAAAGTGACCCTGGAGATACGCCGCTTCTGCTGCTTCTGAGTACAGCGCTAAGGTAAGGTCATACTCACTCTGCCAACTCTCTGAATTGAGGAGGTGAAACCCTGTAGTGAAATACTTAAAAGCTGCTTCATAAGCCGTTGATGCCTTTGCTTTCTGACCTGCCATTAAATTAAATCTGGCAATTTCAGTTCGTTCTGATTGAGCAGTGACTAGCTCAAGTCCTTGATTGAGATGATCGATGATTTCAAACAACCGATCGGATCGTTGCTCTGGTGAAGTTTTTTCGAGCAAATTGCGACCGATTTGGAGATGAACAACCTGTTTCTGCGATTCATCAATCAAAGCATAAGCCGCTTGCTGAACGCGATCGTGCGAAAACTTATACTCTTGAACTAACAAATCTTCGTCCAATTCAGATAGAGGTTGAATTAATCCCGCTTGTATTGCTGCTAGTAGATCCTGGAAAATTGCTTTCGGTGATTTTTCGCAAACGATCGCCAACGTTTCTAAATCAAACTCAGACCCAACACAGGCAGCTATGGAGAGAACTTGCTGTGTTGCTTCCGGCAATTTCTGCAACTGATGCAGCAGCAACTCCACCACATTATCAGTGATATCTTGAGCTTCAATCTCAGCTAGGTCCCACTGCCAGCTCAACTTTTGTGCATCGAAAGTCAACAGATGTTCGCCATACAGCATTTTCAAAAATTCACCGACAAAGAAAGGGTTGCCCTCGGTTTTACGTGACACAGCTTGGGCTAGGGCGCGAACGATATCAGGATTGTGATGTAATGTCTCAGCTATCAGTTGACTCAACGGTTCCAGGGTTAAAGGGGTCAGGATGATTTCCTGAAGTACTGCTCCCTGGTTTCGCATGCTCTCTAGCGTTAAGACCAACGGATGCGTTGGAGTCAGTTCGTTATCTCGGTAGGCTCCGATCAAAAACAGATACTGGATTTGCTCATCAAGTAAGATGAGTTCGATTAACTTCAAAGTCGCAGAATCGATCCACTGTAGATCGTCTAAAAAAATGACTAGGGGATGCTCTTTTGCACAAAACGCCCGCACAAATCTTTGAAACGTGAGATTGAAGCGATTCTGTGCCTCAGTTGCTCCAACTTCGGGTATAGGCGACTGCTTGCCAATGATTAACTCAACTTCGGGGATGACATCAATGATGATTTGTCCGTTGCTGCCCAGAGCAGTGAGCAGGCGCGATCGCCACACTTCCACCTGCTCATCCGGTTCGCTCAAGAGTTGCTGCACTAACTTTTGCAGGGCATTCACAATGGCGCTGTAGGGAATGTTGCGCCCAAATTGGTCAAATTTGCCAGAGATAAAATAGCCTTGGTTTGCTGTGATCGGTTTATGGAGTTCTTGCACCAATGCCGTTTTGCCGATGCCAGCATAACCGGAGACCAGCATCATTTCACGATGCGGTAGTAGGGTAATGTCTTTTTCTGCTCCCCCACTTCCCCATTCCCCTATTCCCTCATTCCCTGCCACTCTGTCGAAAGCCGCCAATAATGCTGCAATCTTCGCTTCTCGCCCATATAGTTTTTGAGGAATGCGGAACTGCTCGGAAACATCTTGCAGTCCCAATGGCATAGGTTCAATTAAACCCACTTCTGCCAGTTGCTGGGCACAGCGTTCTAAATCTGCTTTGATGCCCCAGGCACTTTGATAGCGATCCTCCGCATTCTTTGCCATCAGTTTCAAAATCAGATCTGAAACAGGTTGGGGAATCGTTGAGTTTAATTCATGCGGGGGAGCCGGCGGTCTGGCAATGTGGCAGTGGACTAGCTCTAGGAAATCTTTAGTGGGAAACGGTAATTGTCCCGTCAACAGTTCGTAGAAGGTTGCACCCAGTGAATAAAAGTCGGTGCGATAGTCGAGCATACGGTTCATTCGTCCGGTTTGCTCTGGCGACAAATAGGCGGGGGTTCCTTCTAGAAGATGGAGACTTTTGAATGTCGGATTGGTGCGACTGAAGCGAGTGGCAATGCCAAAATCAATGATTTTGACAACGCCAGTCCTCGGATTAAAGACAATGTTGCCAGGATTAATATCTTTATGGATGACATGGGCCGCATGGATTTTGCCTAGAGTATCAGTAATGGCGATCGCCATATTCAAAAAAACCGACAGCGGTATGGGACAGAAGTCTAATTTTTGACGCATCCAAAATTCTAAAGACTGATTCATTTACGCTGAACATTTCTCTACATAGCTGTGCAATGCTGGAGATGTAACGATAGCAATCCCGTCATTAC
>NZ_JAUBRI010000118.1:0-10857 GCF_036701795.1 Microcoleus sp. N9_A1 | reverse complement strand
AATTGGTATCTCGGTAAAAAAATGAGTAAGATTACTCATTGACAACAGTGCTTTTAGCTTAACTTGTGAGTAATGGGGTGATGCAGTGTTGCTGGCAGAAGCAAATGTCGCGCCCGATCGCATTCACGTCTACTTTGATCAGGGCGACAGAATGCACGTCCTGTTCAACTTTTTGCTGAACCAATATCTGTTTTTGGCCCTAGCGCGTCAAGAATCCACAGCCCTGCGCGATGGACTAAAAATCTTACCGGAGATTCCTGATATTTGTCAGTGGCTGAATTTTGTGCGCCACCACGATGAACTGACGCTAGACCGCATTTCTTCATCCGAACGAGAGGAAATTTTTGCAGCATTCGCCCCCGATGAAAGGATGCAAATTTTCGGGCGCGGGATTCGTCGTCGCTTACCACCGATGATGGGAAATGACCGCTGCCGGATTGAACTAATCTACAGCTTGCTGTTCACCTTGCCCGGTACACCAATGCTGCGCTATGGCGAAGAAATTGGCATGGGGGATGACCTTTCGCTGGAAGGTCGAAACAGCGTCCGCACTGTGATGCAATGGTCGGATGCGCCGAATGGTGGCTTCTCGACTGCTGCAACTGATGCTCTTGCCAAACCTGCGATCGCCAGCGGAGAATATAGTTATAAACAAGTCAATGTCGCCGCAGCGCAGCGCGATCCTAACTCATTAATTAACTGGGTCGAACGTGCAATCCGCATCCGCAAGCAATGTCCTGAGTTCGGTAGGGGAAAATGGCAAATTTTGGAAACCGACTGTTCTTGGGTTTTTGCCCACTGCTGTCACTGGGAAGGCAGGACATTGCTTCTCGTCCACAATCTAGCCGACAAACCTTGCACGGTTACTCTCAAATCTAACGAATACACCAATCTTATTGATTTATTTGGCGATCGCCTGTATGAATCTCTCGATGCCGACTCGCTCTCTATTCCTTTAGAAGCCTACGGTTATCGCTGGTTTCGAGTCAATCGAATCCTGGGGTAAAAAAGTTAATGTTGATGGGAGAACTAGCGACGTGGGTTCTGAGGAATGTACTTAGCACTATCCTTGTCGGGAAGCGGTTCTATCTGACCTTGATTGACCAAAGCTTGATGAATTAGGGCAGTAGCACTACCCCGACTGAGCAACTCGTTCGGATTAAGAACTCTGGCATCTGGATAGTTGACCACTATCTTTGCCTTTGTCGCTGCTGCTACTGGCTCAACCGCATATTTAGGAATTTTCTCGGCATCTTTATAGTACGAATTTAGAAAATCTAATGCCGAAATTTTAGCAGGCGCAGTTGCAGCTTTTGTCGTTGTTGGTGGAACAGCCTTAGCCGATTTAGGTGCGGGCGCAGCCGCAGGCTGCAGCCTTGCCACTACAGGTAATAACGGCTGCATCAAAACAGTCGCTGCGAGGGGAAATGCCAAACGGTTCCTAGCCATTCGACGTTTATTTACTGGAGTTGGCCTTGCTGGAGTTGCAGCAGCTCGATCGGTTTTGGCAACAGGGGGATTGTAATCCATATTTAAACCCCTCATTAACACAACTAATGCTTGTGCCTTAGTCAAGGGCTGCTTCGGACGAAACTCATTTCCGGGAAAATCATTCATAAATCCCGCTTCATAAGCTTCTTGAATCGGAGTTTCTGCCCAGTAGTTTTGAGGCACATCCTTAAAGTAACTTCCACTCGGTATCTTTCTAACGCTTGCTCGATTAAAAGCTTGGCGGATCATCGCCGAAAATTCATCCCGATCCACAGCCTGTTTTGGTCTAAAACTTCCGTTTAGATATCCGGTAACAATGTCTTTTTCAGCCAAGGAATCAATAAACGGACGCGCCCAGTAATTCGGCGGTACATCAGGAAATTTCGATTTAGCTTGTTGAGCAGCAACTTGCTGGGAACTTAGCACAAAGCCAGTGCCACTGACACTAACGGCTAAAGCTAAAAAGGCTACGCTGATTGACGGTAAATGCCTGCGATTAGACATGAAAAATATCCTCCTGATTTTTGCATTTTTAACTAGACTATTTGGCTGAGTTAAAGCGGATTACGTTTTTTTATATCCGATTCCCATTCTGTTTTTACAACATCTAACTCTTCGCGACGTACTGTGTCTGTTTCCTCAACCGTATCTTGCTCAACTTCTTTTCTGATTTGCACTTCCTCGCGCACGAACGCTTGCTTTTTGATATTGACACTTTCTTCGTAGATTTCAAAATGTGCCATTTCTTCTTGCTTGAAGGCGGTATCTGGAGTTACTCGACTCCCTGCATATTCTGGAGTAGTGCGCTCAATCACAACTCGCTCTTTTTCTACAGGAACCTCCAGTTGTACCGTTTTGGTTTCAACTTGCTTGCCAATTATTACCTCGCCTGTTTTGCGACGGGTTTTATCTGCAACTAATCGTTCTTCGTACAGTTTGAGTTTTTGATGATCCTGTTCGTTCATCTGATACAATTCAGGCTCTATATCGTAAGTATAGGTATCCCGGTCATAAGCAGGATTACTAGCTTGAGGCGAGACAGAATGTGTTCTCGAAACTGGAACAGGTGCTTCTAAAGGTAATGATGCTTCTACTGGTGCAGACCCTTCTACTGTTGAAGTCCGATAAATACCCCGCACTTGTTCTTCATAATCGTAATCAACTGCCATCCCATCCTCATACCTGGGTAGGTTTTCCACTTGGTCTTTACTCCGCAAATTTATAGCGTAAACGCGCCGCCCCTTAAAATCAACGCGACAAAGAGCGATGGGAAGTAAAACTTTTTTGTCAAAAATCCAAGAACCAGTCTCAACCACAAAATAGCGGAAACGTCCTGTCTCATCTACCAGCGCAGTATCGATCGTGCCAATTTTATCATGGGTACTTCCGCCATACACATCCAGCCCTTTGATATCGTCGTCCTCAAAAGCTGCTTGGCGGTAGTTGGGATTAAAATCCTCAATTTTGTAAAGTAACATTGTTATTTCCTGTACCTATGTACATCAAGCTTTGCACCTACTTTAGATAGATATCAGTTCTAATACTTCCTTCTTATGAATGATTCAGCAAATTGAAAATCATCAAGATAGCAATATTTATTTATATTTTTCTATCTTTAGGTAGATGAATTTAGCATTTTTGTACTAAATGTAATAAATTTATCTAATCATTTGTAGGTTGGGTGGAGCCAACCTACAACGTTTCTGCCACCAACTCTCACAAGGATTTATTAGGTTTTATTATCACCTTAACTAGGGGATATCCTACAAAATTAAGGGCATCTATAAACGAGCTGCTGGTTTTTTTTTAAGGAGATTTCGATTTTATGAGCGCAATTACTACTTGTGATATTTAAAAATTTTAAGTTAAAAATATTATGCCCATCGGTAGATATTCTGGTAATGATGATTAAGTAAAATTAAATTACCTTCAAGAAAAAAAATAACCACGTAACGCAGGGGTTAATCTTTTATGACTTATCCAGATCGATCGAGCAGTGACCTCACTGATCCTACAATCGTCAATCCGCTGGTGGATTACCACGACCAAGTGAGGTGGGGGCCAATTTTGGCAGGAATTGCGATCGCTCTGGGTACTCAACTAATATTAAGCGCTTTGGCAATGGCGATCGGATTAAGCGCCGGTGCAACAGGCGCGGATGCAGGTTCCGTTGGTTTTGGGGTAGTAATTTGGTCGATTATCAGTTTGCTGATTTCCCTGTTTTTGGGGGGTTGGGTGATGGCTCAAAGCTGCGGCCCTATGACCACGAAAACAGCAATTTTGAATGCAGCAATTCTTTGGGGAACTACATTAGCACTTAGTTCTTGGTTATTAGCAAGCGGGATATCGGGTGCTGTTGGCGCTGTCGCTGCTAATGCTGGAGAAATTGCCAATCAAGTACAACAACAGGGCGGCGTTAATATACCGAATCAAGCGCCGAATGTAGACCCAAATCAAGTTCGCGATCTAGCTGGTAATACAGCTAAAGCTACTTGGTCATTTCTACTGGGCTCTTTGCTGAGTTTGGCAGCGGCAATGATGGGTGGTGCTGTTGGCGCTCGCAAACCTCGCGTTTATGCTTGATTAGCGATTATAAAACCAGAAAATTCAACAAGCACACCAGCGAGTCGAATGATTTTATACCATTGTGATGATGATTCATCCTTTCTTGGAGAAGATGAACAAGCTAAAAACCTTTTCTAAGGTTTTGGCATAGAGATTTAAAAGGAGATAAAGCGATGCAACAGCAGAGGATCTGGCAAAAATATACAAGGTTAACAAGTTCGATCTTGTTAACGGCAACGGTTTTAGTTGCTCCCTCGTTCGCCGCTAATACAAATCAAAAACAGATTCAAGGTGAATATTTACTAGCGCAAGCTTCAGACAACTGTCGCCAGGTTATTGCGAGGAATGGCCTTAATGTTCGGCGACAACCGACGGCTAACAGCGAAGCGGTTGGCATCATCGGTTCCTCACGAAATGTGACGATTCAAAATCTTGGTGAGAATGGCTGGGTACCAATTACAGCCCCCATACAAGGCTACGTATATGGTGGTTTTCTCGGAGCGTGTGAAGCCGCAACCGCCCCGCCTCCTACTAACTGCCGCCAAGTGGCAGCCGCCAGAGGAATTAACGTACATCAAGCACCTTCCACTGATGGGGAAAGCGTTGGAGTCGTCGCGAGTGGACGAAGAGTGACGATTGAAAGTTTAGGAACGGATGGTTGGGTGCCCATTACAGTGCCACTGAGAGGCTACGTCCAAGCTGAAAACCTGGCGTATTGTAGTTAATTGAAAAAACAGTGATGGATGACCAATCAAACCCAAAAAAAGAAACTAATTCACAGCAAAAGTCTGGTTTGTTAAATTTCCTTGCCGAGACAACCGAATCTGCACTGAATACAGGTAAAGCGGTTGTTGACACAGCAGTTGATTGGGGGGAAGCTGCTGCTAAACAAACTTATAGATTGATTGGACAAGCGACGCAAGGAACCGGAGATGCGGTAACTTATGTTGGCAATCTTCCCTTTGTTAAACAAGTGGCAGGGGTACTCAGACTTGATTGGTTAGTTGGGGTCAGCGATCGCATCGACTTAGCCAAAGCGGAAGCTCAAGTCAAGGAACTCCAACAAAAGTATCCCAATGAATATCCCAGCGAAATTGCCCATCGCATTATGGTGGAAAAAGCAATTCACGCCGGTGGTGTTGGATTTGCTAGCAGCATTTTACCTGGTGTCGCGGCTGCACTGCTGGCGATCGATTTAGCCGCAACTACTGCGATTCAAACCGAAATGGTTTATGAAATTGCCGCCGCTTATGGGATGGATTTGCAACAGCCAGCCCGAAAAGGTGAGGTTTTGGCAATTTTTGGGTTAGCGCTAGGCGGTAGCAACGCAATGAGAGCTGGTTTGGGCTTTTTACGCAACGTACCGCTGGCTGGCGCGATGATTGGTGCGAGTACGAATGCTACGATGCTGTACGCGCTGGGATATGCGGCGCGCGAGTTTTACGAAGCCAAACTGAGGGAAGATACTGAAGAACCTGGAACCGAAACTCTGCAAGCGATCCAGCAACAAAGCGAGAAATATCTTGATGTTGCGATCGCCCAGCAAGCAGCGATGGATCAAATTATGGTTCACATGATTTTGGCAACTTATCCCAACAAAAACTGGGAAGATATTCTGCCAGAATTGAAGGCATTGCAATTAAATGCCGATTCTCTCAAAAGGATTGCTGCTAACATCAAGTCCCCCAAACCCTTGGGTGCATTGTTAGAGCAACTTAACCCGGACTTTGCAGTACCGCTATTAGCTCAATGCCGTCGCATTGCCGAAAGTAGCGGAGAGGTTTCCGAGGCAGAACAGAGGGTGCTGGATGCGATCGCACAAAAACTCAACGGTCAAGATGTGGCTTCGATATCCACTTGAAAAAAATTGTTGGTGCGTTAGCTTTCTGCGTAACGCACCATCCCCAATATTTACTGTCGCTGTGTAAGTCCTAAATGAGCCTCACGTTAGAGTAATCTAGAGCCTTAAGATAGAGTTTGACATGGCTAATTTTAATACTATAGCAATCCTAAATCGTTCAGATAAATTTGTAGGGGTCGTGCCCCCGTGCCTACCCCCTATCTATTGGGGCAACCACGGGGGGATTGCCCCTACAATAATTACGCAAATCATTTAGGATTGCTATATCAATAACGACTGATGCAAGAGGAAGTTTTATGACAGCAGAAATATCCGGAGTCTGGGACAAGATTGAGAGCATGATCAATGGCTTCATTGTCCTGCTGCCTAATATGATGCTAGCGTTCATTGTTTTTGCAATCTTTTTCTTTGTTGGGAGGTCAATTAAGAGAGCGGTCAGGCGGCTTACCCGCAACCACCGCCAATCCCGGAATTTGGGACTGGTGTTGGGAAGGTTAGCGCAGGGTATTACTGTTCTGGTTGGTCTGTTTATTGCCTTGTCGATTGTAATTCCCACATTTAGAGCAGGCGATTTGGTGCAACTGCTGGGAATTAGCGGGGTAGCGATTGGTTTTGCCTTTCGCGATATCTTACAAAACTTCCTAGCTGGTATCCTAATTCTTTTGACGGAACCGTTCCAAATC
The DNA here is from genome assembly GCF_036701795.1 of Microcoleus sp. N9_A1. NCBI lineage: Bacteria > Bacillati > Cyanobacteriota > Cyanophyceae > Oscillatoriales > Microcoleaceae > Microcoleus > Microcoleus sp. N9_A1. Next base: position 4,257 of record NZ_JAUBRI010000118.1, on the reverse strand, counting down.
GATGACCAGATTGTGTTTAAAAACTTTGAGGGAACGGTAGAAAATATTGAAACTCGCGCTACAACAATCCGAACCTATGATGGTCGCCGGATTGTAATTCCCAATGCGGAATTGTTCACCAATTCTGTTACTGTGAATACTGCCTTTGATAAACGCCGGATGGAATACGACGTTGGTATCGGCTACGGCGATGATATTGACCGAGCCAAGCAGTTAATGATGGAAGCCATGCACAGTGTGGATGAGGTTTTGAATGACCCTGCTCCTGACGTGCTGCTGATGGAACTTGCAGGAAGTACCGTCAATATCCGCGCTCGATGGTGGATTGCTCCGCCACGACGAATGGACGATCTGCGATCGCGGGACAAGGTACTTTCTGCGATTAAGAAAAATCTGACTGCCAATGGCATCGACTTGCCCTTTCCTACGCAGCAAATTTTGTTTCACGACCAAACCGAAGAGACGGATGGCGATCGCAAACGTCAACGCGAAGGATGGCCCGCTGGTAATGGCGAAGTTCCCAAACCCCTCAGCATCAGCGGTTCTCTGCGAAAACTAATTGAACTGCGATCGCAATCTGACGGCAACAGACAATCTTAACCCGACCCCAACTCATGAAAAATGTCAAGTTAAGCAAACTTTGGGACTCGCTGCACAGAAGGATACAGTCTCTTTGTACCCCAACTCTCGGTTACAGTTGGTACTGGATTGGCAATTGCCAGTATCGGGGTACTAATTTACTTTATCCATCACGCATCAACCATTATTCAAGCGTCCCATGTAATTACTCAGGTTAGTGGCGATTTAGACAAAGCTCTAGATCGTCTGTTTCCCGAAAAAATCGGAGAAGGTAAAGCGAACAACTCGCGAGAAGTGGGAGAAATTCCTGCAAGCAAATTTTGACTCGGAAGCAAGTCCAATCAAAGCCACTGGTGAGGGTTATTTGCAAGCAATCGATGACGACAAATTAATGAAAATTGCCCGTCAGTACAATCTGCTTGTACGTCTTAAAACTCGATCGGGAAAGTTGATCGTCAAGGGCAGCGATTTAGCGATGGTTTTCCCGGAAAAACAAATGAATCAAAGCCTGAAACAACAGATGAACGATGCTTTTATTCTGGGTCAAGAACAAACTGAATATCAAGATGTAGAATTTCCCATATATCAGTTAGTTGAAGCCTTACGTGCGATTTCTCCTGCTATCAACGATCCGTTTACTGCGATTCGGTGTATCGATCGACTCAGCGCCGGATTATCCCGCCTCGCTCAAAGGGATTTTCCCTCGCCCTATCGCTACGACGATGAACAGAATTTGCGCGTCATTGTTGAAGGAGTGACCTTTGAAGGGTTAGTCGATGCTGCCTTTAACCAAATTCGCCAGTACAGTAAATCAGATGTGGCGGTAACAATTCGCTTATTGGAAGCTATAGCTTGCATCGCCACTTACACCCGCAATTCCAAACAACGAGAAGCTTTACGCCGTCACGCGGAGATGATTTTAAATAGTAGCAGCGAACAAATCTCTCAGGAGCAAGACCAGAAAGATGTGCAAGAAAGGTATCACCAAGTCATTAAAGCTTTAAGACATGATTAATTTGGTAGAGCAGAATTATGGTAATAACAGCAGCTTTGCGATCGGCTCCTAATACTTTAGCTTTAACCGCGCTGATTGCCATTGGTTTAGCGCTGACACATTTATTTTTCGGCAAGTTGCGGTTTGCTCCTATTCCTCGCAATCGCTGGCTTTCAGCAGCAAGCGGGGTTTCGGTAGCGTATGTTTTTGTGCATATTTTACCGGAATTAAATCAGCACCAAGCGGTATTAGAGCAAGTAGAATCAGGAGTTATTTCCTATTTAGAACACCACGTTTATTTAATAGCTTTGTTAGGATTGATTATATTTTACGGCTTGGAGCGAATTGCAAATTTATCTCGTCAGCGTCGCGAAGAGGATGTGACCAGTCCTGGTGTTTTTTGGTTGCACATTGGCTCTTTTTCAATCTACAACGCTCTGATTGGCTATCTGCTGCTGCATCGGGAACAACCGGGCATTACCAATCTGCTGTTGTTTTCTTGTGCAATGGCACTGCACTTTGCAGTGAACGACTCTGGTTTGCGGGAACACCACAAGCATATTTATGACCGCATCGGGCGCTGGATACTAGCAGCAGCTATTATTGTGGGGTGGGTGTTGGGTAGCGCTACTGAGATTGGAAAAACTGCGATCGCAGTTTTATTTGCTTTTTTAGCCGGAGGAATTGTTCTCAACGTCCTCAAAGAAGAATTGCCAGAAGAACGAGAAAGTCGGTTTTGGGCATTTGTCCTTGGTGCTGGAATTTACACGGCTCTTTTATTGGCTTTGTAGAGGAATCAAAGGCAGCCCAAACGTTCGAGGTTAAAACTATTTGAAGGAGCCAATCGTTCTTTCAGACGCAGTTTAAAATTACCGGGATAATTTTTCCGCTCGCTGCTACCAACTGCGACGGTATTAACAGTCTTAACTTTAGCCAAATTTCTGAGTTATCGACGTTTATTATTCGCATCCCTTGCTGCCAGTTCATTCTTAATTAATCTAGACATCCAACACAGCACAAACGAAGTCAAAAGCCGGGTGGTTCCTCACATAATTGCAGCAACGATTGGTTGGTTTACCGATCTAATTCTTGGGCCAGGATATCCGTCAGCGGAGACGGCGATTAGGAGCAAATATCGTTATTATTGATTGAATAATGCTAGTTAAAAAAATTAGCCATCTCTTCCGTTAGAAGCCTGCGGCTATCGCTGGTTTCGAGTCAATCGCATCCTGGGGTAAAAAAGTTAATGTTGAGGGGAACACTAGCGACTATAACTATGAGGAATGTACTTAGCAGATTAGGTGAAAAACCCGGTTTCTGGCGCCCATCCGTAAGTCGTATATATAATTAATTTTTAGGCGTGCATAAAAAATTTTCCTCTGAGGTAGAGCTGATGTTTCCAGTGTGGTTGCAGGCAGGATTTTGGGGTTTACTGGGGGGGTCGGCGCTGCTACTGGGAGCGGCGGTGGGTTACTTTGTGAGCATTCCCCAGCGCGCGATCGCGACAATTATGGCTTTTGGCGCTGGTGTGCTGATTTCAGCGCTATCCTTTGAACTGATGGATGAAGCTTACAAGCGCGGCGGTTTCGACTCGACGGCGATCGGCTTTTTGGGTGGCGCTGCTGTCTACACAGCCGCCAATTGGTTTTTGAGTCAACAGGGAGCAAAACACCGCAAGCGATCGGGGGCTTTGCACCCAGCTAAAACAGAGTCAGGCGATGGCGGATTAGCCATCGCCCTCGGCGCGCTGTTAGATGGCATACCGGAGTCGATCGTCATTGGTGTCAGCATGATTTCTGGAGGTGCTGTCAGTTGGGTGACAGTAGCGGCAATTTTCCTCTCCAACATTCCCGAAGGGCTCTCTAGCGCCGCCGGCATGAAAAAAGCAGGGAGATCGATCGGTTACATTTTTGGAGTTTGGGGCGCGATCGCACTTATTTCCGGTATTGCAGCATTGTTAGGATATACGGTTTTCAGTGGCTTTTCTGCGGAAGTAATAGCCGCTACTACCGCCGTAGCAGCAGGGGGTATTTTAGCCATGATCTCAGATACTATGATTCCCGAAGCATTCGAGGAAACTCACGATTTTGCTGGACTAATTACTGTCTGCGGTTTTTTAGCTGCTTTTGTACTCAGTAAGTTAGCAGAGAGATAATTAATTACTGTAGTTTAGACTAACTAAAGATGAGAACGGTGGCCAAAGAAGAACTAGAGCCACCGTTAAGGAGAGAATGAGGGTGAAAAATAAAAACCTATCCACTCCTTAAATGAACAGTGAACGATTAAAGGACTTTCGTCAAGAAGCATACGAGTTATTGGTACGAGGCAAGGATGCAACATTCGAGCTGATGGATGCAGTGATGACCACCAGGAATGCAGCCTGTTTGGCGGAATTTTCGCTCAGTCCGCTATTCCATCGTCAATGGTCAAGCATCTACGAGGCATTACAAGATTGTAGACCAGACCGGAAAAAACTGATGCTGCTGTATTTCCAGCAATTACAGGAGGAAGCACCCCCAACGGAACACATATTAGTGGCAATCGACCATACTGCATGGGGGAGAGCAGATGCCAAAACATTACAAGAAAGAACCCATGAATATCACGAAGGCGTAATTATTGGACAGGGGTACAGTACAATTGCGTGGATACCCGAAGCAGAAGGAAGTTGGGCATTACCCCTA
>NZ_JAUBRI010000117.1:0-11676 GCF_036701795.1 Microcoleus sp. N9_A1 | reverse complement strand
GCCAGTCATCCCCCGATTTCTCGGTTTCGACTGAACGAATCGCACTTGTAAGATCCGTTAACATCCGCATTGATTAATTGACCGACCGATGTTTTGTACAATCCTCTCTTAATTCGCTTGCCACTAAATGCGACATCATTAGCGCCAGACTTCCCATAAAGAGGGATTGGGTCTAAAGCTAGAAAGTTCGATTTAGAAGTATAGGATTCTTCTTGCACAATCACCTTTATCCCAACCAATTCAGCTTTGTATTCCAACATTTCAATTAATCGGGCATGAGGAACACTTACGAACTTCTGATTGGTTTGCTTCCCTAAGCTAATCTCCCTCTTCCATTGGAGGTTTTTTCCAATTACTAGCGTCCCAATCTTTCGTGCGACGAGAAGATTAATGATAAGGCGGCTGGAGGAGTGCAAGTAATTATCGACTTTTTGATTGCGACAACGAGTTAGGCGTTGAATACGGGATGATGTCTTACTACTTCCTTTTAATTGAGATTGTAGTTGCGCCTTACGCTTGTTGTAGAACTGATTGAGCGATTTCAATGGTCGCCCGTTAATCAGGAGAGGGATAAAACCCGACTGATTTGAAGTTAACGCCACTAAATTATTTAGTCCCAAATCGATACTAGCTACTGCTTCTTTTTGAATCGGTTCGACGGTGGACTCCGGTTCATTATAAATCACCTCAATTACATAGGAATCGCACTTAGGTACCAGTCTGACTTGACAAAGTTGCTCGGGATTTACCTGGGTCTTGATTAAGATATTAGTACCCGAAAGCTTGATGATTCCTTTCTTCAATTGCTTGCTACTAATCGCCTGAATCGTATAGACGAGAATATTCCGTCCTTTAACTTTATCTTTGTACTTTGGTAACTTGGGGCGACCAGTAAATTTCGTTGGCTCAATCTTGTAAGCTTTGAGAGCTTCAAAAAAAGATTTCCAATTTTTGTCCAATATCATCAAGATTTGTTGACTTACCTTGGCGGGCATTGCCTTGTAGGATGGATGAGACTTCATCGAACGGTTCATTTCGTTGTAATTGATATAACCCCATCCATAGACAAAACTCTGACGAATGACGTAGTTAGCGGCATTGTAGAGATTCTTGGATTTAAAAGCTAATTCATCAATCTCAGCGAAACGGTGTTCCGTAGATTTAATGATGTGCCTCTCTGCTAGTTGCATCCAGACTCTCCATTTTTTAACTAGCGCAACAATTTTTTATTTGACTTTCTTGACTAGACCTCTTGCAAAATAATTTTATGCTATAATCAAAGGTTTGGCTTAAGTGGAGCAGATTGCAGGTTATATCAGCACTTGACAATTATGAGTTAGCTCTGGGGTCTCAAACTCAAAACCTTTAATTGTAACATAGATTTTTTTTGCAAGAGGTCTACTATATGATACTACCCTTGTTTATTGATGCTTACAATCTTAATGAAGTTTTATGCTACGCAAATTTCCGATGATAACCGATGAATGTTTATATCGTTTCTGAGGAGGCTGCTAGGCGCTCGGGTTTTTACAGCACATGATATTCCTAGGGACACTGAATTGCCGTGTCCCTACCGGAACCTGCGACTGATGGGAATTTAGATTTTTGATTAAAGAATTGAAGAATTGCCAATGACTTATGAACATCCCAACCCCGATAGTCCTCAGTCATCTCCAATCTAAAATGGTATTACTCGCCTTCTAACTCTCGCAAACGCGCTTCTAAAGCTTGAATTCGCAACTCAGCTTCTATGCGCCTTTGTCGTTCTCGTTCTGCCATTAATTCGGCTTGTTCTGCCCGTTCCTCGGCTGCCGGCAGCAAATTCCCGGAGGCATCCCACCAGCGCAGCCAAGGCAGTTCTACGCCCTGATAAACCCCTTGCCAAATGCCTAATTCCAATCCCATTGGCTCGATTTTGTAATGTCCGCGCTCATTTTGTGGGACTAACTCGAACCTATCCTCTACCAAATGATACACTTCAACTTGTGCCTTTTTGACTTCATAAATGCCGTAAAAAGCAGGTCTAATTATCCGTTCGTAAATCCAGAATTTGCCCTCGCGAGGAGTCCTATCTCTTTCTTCACTGCCATCGCCAGAAACAAATTCAAGTACAATCCGAGGCGGCATTAATTCCTGCCACATGACATAGGAGCGACGAAGATTTCCGTCAAGAGTTGGCGGCACGTCGGGCACGTAAAACCAATCAGGTGCTTCGGCTCCTCTTTCTGGCGGTTCCGGGGGCCGGGCCACTCGCCAGTAAATACCGGAATCTTGACCGATGCAGTATTGTCCGTCGGGATGAATTTGGTCTAAAATCGGTCGGATTGATGTTGTTAACAGGATGCTTTGAGGATGTTCTTGGAAGTTTTTCACAAAAGTACCGTCGGAGTCGGGTAATTGAGTGTGGTCAGGGAAATCAGTTGCTATAATTTCTGGTTTTTCGGTGACACTCATGTTGACCTCTTGAATGTTTAAAGATTATACTTATAATTAGTGACTTAGAGATTAATCATGCTATTAGGTCATTGGAAACCTCCGATTGCTATCTAGAAAAAATTCAGAAATATGAGTAAGTACAAGTTAATTATTTTTGACTTCGACGGCACTTTGGCAATTACTCACAAAGCGATTGTATATTGCTTTACAAAAACTTTTGAAAGTTTCAATATTACCCCGCCTGCTGCTGATACTATTATAGGTACGATCGGCATCAATTTACCAAATACTTTTAAAATCCTCCATCCGGCGATCGAGGAAAGCGCAATTCCCGAATGGGTTGAAACTTACCGCTCTTATTATCGGACGGAAGGTGAAAAGCAGGTAGATTTATTTCCGGGGACAAAGCAACTATTGCAGTTGGCGCGCCAGTCTGGATTGAGCCTGGGAGTTTTCAGCAACAAACACGTTAGTTTTGTGAATTTGTTACTGCAGAAATTGAAAGTTTACAGTTTTTTTGATTTAATTTTAGGTGATAATGGAGAAATGATTATGAAGCCAAACCCGGCGGTTTTTCACTCGATTATTAAACCGCTGTTCCCGGAGTTTGAGAACAGTCAAATTTTAATGGTTGGCGATACAGCGATTGATTTGCTGTTTGCTAAAAATGCTGGGATAGATGTTTGTTGGGCGGCTTACGGATATGGCGATCGCGCTCAGTGTCTCGCCCTAGAACCGACTTTCGCGATCGACGATATTTCGGAACTTGCTGTATTTCTTCAAAATTAATGTTTTCTCGGTTTTTTTCAGAAGAGTTTGAATCATTTAACTAAAAAGTATTTAATTATTTTTTTTTAGTAGAGCCGGATGATGTATTTTTTATTTAATCAAAAAAATAAATGCCCAAACTTGTAAGCTGCCTAAACTCTGCCAAGCAAACCATACCAAAGATAGAGGGATTGCGGGAACAGCTATTATAAATTAACAAGTAGGATTCGTTTGAAGGTAGAAGGCAAAAGGCAGAAGCAAAGAGAAAAAAAACGAGGGAAGCCAGATTTTTTTAGGTAGGATTTACCGCCCAAATTCTGCTTAATAGCCTTCTAACTTCTGCCTGTGGAAAACAGGCAATTCTGTTAAAGTCTAGGGTGTGCTGCCAGTCGGGATCTACAATAAACTCTATTTATAGAAACTCATGCAGATAGATATAAGCATTCCTTCTGAAACGCTATCGCCGACTCGTACTGGCGGCACACCGAATTTAATAGAAGAAGTATTTCGGCTGTACGATCGCGCCCTGGCAGCTACCAGCAACGGCATCACGATCGCAGACGCTACCCGGCCGGACAAGCCCATAGTCTACTGCAACCCGGCTTTCGAGCGGATTACAGGCTACGATCGCAGCGAAATAATCGGGCACAACTGCCGCTTCCTGCAAGGCCCGGATACCGATGGCGCTGCAGTCGATCAAATCCGCGTGGCCCTGAAAGAACAACACGACTGCAAAGTAGTTCTGAAAAACTACCGCAAAGACGGCACCCCCTTCTGGAACGAACTTACCATCTCGCCGGTGCGCGACAGCAGCGGGCTCGTTACCCACTTCATCGGCGTCCAATCTGATATCACCGATCGCTTCCAAGCAGAAGAAGCCCTCAAACAAGCCGAGGCAAAATACCGCAGCATCTTTGAAAACGCCACCGAAGGCATATTTCAAACCGCCCCAGACGGGCGTTACCTCAGCGCCAACCCGGCACTCGCCCGAATGTACGGCTACGATTCCCCGTCAGAACTGATCGCAAAATGTTCGGCAAAAAACCTTTACGCCGATCGCACCCGCCGCGCTTCCTTCATGGCAGAAATCAGCCAAAATGCCTCCCTGAAAGAGTTTGAGTCCTGCGTCCGCCGCCAAGACGGCAGCACTACCTGGATCTCGGAAAACGTGCGCGAAGTCCGCGACGAAGCTGGCGAACTCCTTTACTACGAAGGAACCGTCGCCGAAATCGCCGATCGCAAACAAGCCGAAGCAGCCCTGCGAAATCAAGAATACTGGTTGAAAACCGCGATTAACGCCGTGCCCGACGCGATCAACCTCACAGACAGCGAGGGGCGCTGGCTGATTGCCAACGACTGCGCCCTTCAACTTTTGGGCTGGGAAACCGCAGACTACCAAGGTAAAACTACTGCCGAACTCGCTGCCGCCGCCGATCCGAGAGTCAGAGAAATCCTGCTAACTTGGCAGGAAACCGACGAAACAACCTGGCAAGCAGGCACTCTCACCTCCAGCCGCCAAATTGTCCCCTTGCCCACAGGCGGCAGCAATTTGTTTGAAGTGCGGAAAGTGCCGCTGTTCAACCCCGACGGTTCGCGCAAAGGTTTGGCAGTCGCGGGGCGGGACATCACGCAGGAAGTGGCAGCGGATGCAGCTTTGCGAGACAGCGAACAGCGGTTTCGGGCAATTTTTGAACGCGGTGCGATCGGCATGGTAGTCGCTACCCTCGAAGGTGTTGCGATCGCCACTAACCCGGCATTTCAAGCTATGCTGGGGCGATCGGAAGCCGAACTGCGGGGTATGGGCCTCGACGACTGCGCGCACCCGGAAGACACACAAGTTTCGCGCGAGTTGCGCCAACAGTTGGCCGCGGGATCCCGCGAAGCTTACCAAATCGAGAAGCGCTACCTCCGCCAAGACGGCAGCATCAGGTGGGGACGCCTCAGCGCCTCTGTCATCGACAGCAGTCAGGGAACGCCACAGTTTATTTTGCAAATGGTAGAGGATATTACCGATCGCAAACAAGCCGAGTCAGCTTTGTTCCAAAATGAGGCTAAGTGGCGATCGCTAATTCTCAACAGTTCCGACATCATTACTATTCTTTCCGCCAGCGGTCACATTGTTTACGAAAGCCCTTCTGTAGAAAGAGTTTTGGGCTACGAACCAGAGGAATTCGCCAATCTTATTGCCCTCGATTTCATCCACCCTGACGACATTCCCTCGGTGATTTCCGACGGCGAAAAACTGATGGCAAATCCAGGCGATCCCATCGCCCTAGAAGGTCGGTTCCGGCGCGCTGACGGTTCTTGGTGTTTTCTCGAAGGCGTGGGCATTAACTTGCTAGCAGACCCCACTGTGAGGGGAATTGTGATCAACTCCCGCGACATGACGGCGCGCAGGCAAGCAGAGTACCGCCTCAGCAAAATCAACGAGTGCTTTTTGGGATTCACCACCGACGCCGCTGAGAACATCCAGCGGCTGACATCCTTAGCCGGCGAGCTTTTGGGCGGAAGCAGCACTATCTACAGTCGCGTCGGTGGCGGTCTGCTGCGCGCGATCGCGACTTGGCAAGCGCCGCCGGACTACCCGCTGGTCGATCGCGCCGAGGGCCACATCTGCACCGACGTATGCAGCAAAGGAAGCGATCGGGCTGTGGCCATTCCTGACTTGCAGAACACGATCTACGCCCAAATCGATCCCGCTGTCATCCGCTACCAACTGCGAAGCTATCTGGGACAAGCAGTGCGGCTGGGCGACAATTACGTGGGTGCGCTGTGCGTCCTGTACACTGAGTCGATCGCGCCCACAGAAGCCGACTGCAAGCTGATCGGAATTATTGCCGGGGCGATCGGAGTTGAGGAAGAACGGGCCGCCGCCGCCGATCGCGACCACCAAAAATCCCAAGAACTCCAAACAGCTTTGCGCGAATTGCAGCAAACTCAAATGCAGTTAGTACAAACCGAAAAAATGTCTTCCCTCGGACAGGTGCTAGCAGGAATTGCCCACGAAATTAACAACCCAGTTGGCTTTGTGGCGGGCAACCTCTGCCACGTCCGAGGCTACGTTTTAGACTTATTAGAAATCGTGCAAGTCTATCAAGAAGAGTACCCAAATCCCCCAGCAAAACTTCAGCAACAAGCCGAAGATATAGACTTAGAATTTCTAGCAGAAGACCTGCCAAAATTGCTCAATTCGATGCAGACCGGATGCGAGCGAATTGTAGAAATTATTCAAACTCTTCGCAATTTCTCGCGGGCGGACGAAGCGAAAATCAAAACTGCCGACATTCACGAAGGTTTAGAAAGTACCTTGTTAATGTTGAACAGCCGACTGAAAGCCAAACCCAACTGGCAGGGCATTAAAGTGATTAAAGAATACGGAGAGCTGCCACAAATCAACTGTCATCCCGGACAGTTAAATCAGGTATTTATGAATGTATTGGCCAATGCGATGGACGCCTTGGAAGAAAGCAGCAGCAAAGAAAAAAACACCGCTGATTCTAGCTTTCCTACGATCGCAATTAAAACTGAAACGATTGATAACAAGAGCATTTGCATTCGGATTAAAGACAACGGCCCTGGCATTCCCGAAGATAATATGGTGCGTTTGTTTGACCCATTTTTTACCACAAAACCCGTAGGTAAAGGCACAGGTTTGGGTTTATCAATTTCGCACCAAATAGTCGTTGAAAAACACAACGGCAAATTGCAGTGCCTCTCGGAACCCGGTAAAGGTACTGAATTTATCATCGAAATTCCAATTAAGTAGAAGGAGTCAGGAAAAAGGAACAGTCCGATATCTACAAACCGGGTTGATCCAAAAAAAAACCGGTTTATTTTGGCTGCAACGTGGGTATCTTGTATGGTGCGTCACTACCATATTTTCTATTTTAATTGCAGATTGGAGGGTAGCGACGCACCCTACGGTATCTACTTATGCTGGGAATTAAAAACTAAACTGAGTCCGCAAATTGCCCACAAAAATTGTCGGGTTATTATCGAAATTATTGGCATTGCCGATCGCATAAAATGCTGGCACGATCGAAACATGGTCGGTGATAGGAAAATAATAAGTTGCCTCAATTTCGTACTGCGTGCCGCCATTCCCTCCGCCAGAAACCAGAAACCTCCGACCGCCAGTAAAGTCAAAAGGTACTAAATATGATACCGTAAGCAAAGCTCCTTCTTTGAACAAATCGGGAAAGGCAACTCCTAACTGATAAGATTGATTTTTGATCGTGCCGTCGGGTCGGTTAGTCTTGGGAAATATATTGGTTTCGGCGTAGCCGTAGCGGCCGAAAAGACCAAAGCGGCGAGCGACTAACCAATCGAAATTGAAACTATAAGTATTCGCAGTCGCATTCCCCAGGCGGCCACCAAAACCGTCATCTGCCACACCGTTTAACGGCTTGCTGTTAGGAGATCCAATTAAGCCGCCGATTTGCTGGATGTTTGAACGGCTGTACAAAAAGCGCAAATTAGTCCGGTCGCTCGGACTGAATGTTAATTCTGCTGTAGTCGTATTTGTCCCACCAAACAAGCCTTGAGACGGATTGGAAGCGGAATTAAACACGGAAGTTGGCAAAAATTCTGTACTCTCGCCCAAATAGCCAAAACGCAGTTTCAATGCGCGGGCGATATCCCACAAAACCAAAGCACCGGCACCGCGTCGGGTAGCGCTTAACAAAGGGCTGTTGTTAGAATTAAAGCTGCTCGCACCGTCTACGAAAAAGTTAAACCTATTGTTGTCAAAGTAGCGGTAGAAATTAATCCTCGGCCCGACTACTACTTGGAAGCGGTTGCTAAGCGGGAACCGATAGGAAAGTTCTCGCAGGGTAACTTCATTGGGATTCACCCCAGCAGTCTGGTCGAGAAAAGGAGTGCCGAATGTATTGAAAAAACCCGTTGAAGTATACTGGTTGGCTGGGGAATTGCCGTTACCTACCGCTAGCTGTGTAATCAATTCGTCTTTCCCTGTAAAGGAAGTAGTGAGAGTCAACCAAACTAACTGACTGAAAGTGATTTCTGGATCGTCCACTCTCTGCACAATTGGTCTGTTGGTGACAGGATCGCGTCCGGCTACTCGATCGAGCGGAGCAGCATTTCCATTTGTTGCTTCAACTCTGACTCGATCGCCCGCAAAAGCTCCAGTCAGGTTAAACCAAGCAAATCCGTTGAGTTTAGTAGTAGTTGAAAATTGGTTGGCTTCTAATTCGGCAGTGCGGGCTTCTAAAGCATCTACTCGACCGCGCAATGTAGCTAATTCTGCCGCAAATTCTTCTTGCAATCTTTGCAAAGCAAGTAAATCTTCTCGCTTGACTAAATTACCAGTAGAACCGCCAAGTTGTTTGGTAATTTGGTCTAAGCAAGCGTTTAACCCGGCGGCGAATTCATACCGAGTCATTGCCCGATTCCCTCGGAATGTGCCGTCTGGATATCCCGCAATGCAGCCGTATTTTTCTACTAGGGATTGCAAGGCTTGAAAAGCCCAATCTGTCGGCCGCACGTCGGAGAGTTGGGAAACAGAAGTGACTTGTGCTGCGTCTTCTTGTATGCTGAGGTCATCAGCGGTGCCCGTCTCGCTGCTGATGTCGGCAACTTTGCCGGCTTCAGCAACGTTTTGAGACTGAGGAGAGTTTGCAATTTCTAACTTCTGTGGAGGCAATTCGCTAATTGCCTCCGTTATTTCTGGGGTTGTTGTTGGACGATCGACTGTTGCTGCATCTTGTTTGGGTAAAGCACGATCGACTATTGCTGCATCTGTGTCGGGTAAAGCGCGATTCACCCATGCTGCATCTGTGTCGGGTAAAACGGGATTCACCCATGCTGTATCTGTGTCGGGTAAAGCGCGATTCACCCATGCTGCATCTGTGTCGGGTAAAGCGCGATCGACTGCGGAGTTAGTCTCTGTGGTAATCGCCGCTAACTGCGGTATCTCAATCTTACCTGCTGCCTGCGCTGCGTCTGGGGTAGCCGTAGGGACGGCACTCGCTTCTAGCGCAACTTCTGGAGTTGAGGTATCCTGAATTTGAGCTGTTGCTGCGATCGGCGCCAAAGGCACTGCTGCACCAGAAATCAAGAAAGACAGCCAAAAAGCTTTAACGGAGGTTGCATTATTCACCATAAAACTCACACCACTTGTTGAAAATTTAATTTTGCCAATCTTAAACGATAAGTTTGCTTATAAATGTGTTTTGTTTAACAAATTCTTATAAATAGTTAAAAGAATTTTAGGAAGCCCTCGATTCCAGATCACTGATGACTACTGACTAATTCCCAAAATGAAGTTTTTATTAGTTACAGATTTAGACAACACGCTAGTCGGAGATGACGCAGCAACTCAAGTTTTCAACCAGCGCTTGCAATCACAGCGATCGCAAATTTGTTTGGTTTACGCTACCGGGCGTTCTCATGCTTCAACTTGCGAATTAATTGCCCAAAAGCACCTGCTAGCACCAGACTATTTGATCGCAGGTGTAGGCAGCGAAATTTACCAAGACGGAATCCTCGACTTAGATTGGGCAGAGTATCTTTCTCAAGACTGGGATAAAATGGCGATCGCCTCTTTAGCTCAGCAGTTTTCCCAGCTTAAACCCCAATCCCTAAAAGAACAAAATCCTTGGAAAATCAGTTATAGTCTGGAGCCAGCAGCAGAAAATAGCTCGACTGTCCAGGCTTTGCAGCAAAAGTTAACTGAATCGGGACTGCCAGCTCAAATCATTTTTAGCAGCAATCGCGATGTGGATATTTTACCGCAAACTAGCAATAAAGGCAATGCCCTTACTTATTTACAAAAGCGCCTACAAATTCCATCTGAAGCAACATTAGTTTGCGGTGATTCTGGCAACGATATCAGTATGTTTGAACAAGATGTTCGGGGAGTAATCGTCGCTAACGCTATGTCCGAACTCTTGGCATGGCATCGCGAATGCGGCACTAAACATCATTATTTAGCTGGTTCTGCTTGCGCTTGGGGAATCATGGAAGGAATGGCATATTTTTGGGAATTTTGATTGCTTAAAATCCGTTTTGTAGTGATGACTAAAGCCCTCATAAAAATCAAAGAACTGAAGTCCTCCCTATAAACGCACCCTAAGCACCCCAAGTCCTCCAAACCGTTAAAATCTGTTCAGGAATCTCAACCGCGTATCGATCGAACCTGCGAGTTGCGATACTATCAGCGTGTACTGCTTTATACAACATAGTGGAACTGAACTTTAGCTAAACAGACGGGAATCCCCACACGCTTGTCGCTTCGATTAGTGTGGGATGAAAGGCGCGGTGAGGAGAGGATTCCACCCGTCAACCAATTCAAAACAATGTTTTGAGCGGTGGGCGGGTGGATGACGAGACGAACAAATTATTTTATTCGACTTTTTTCAACACACCTTTTTAAACATTTCTGTCGCCAGTTGAGATTTGGCAATAAAAATTAACACTCTTAGGTAGAAACCTCGCTGATTGTATGAATAAAATATTCACTCATGAACTTGACATCAAGTAACGCATTCAACTATATTAACAGTAATTGATAAGTAGCGACTGCAATCAAACATTCACCGCTTCATGAAAACTTCTTACCAGTATCGATTACGTCCAACAAAATTACAAGCCATTGAGATTGACAGATGCTTGTCAATGTTATGTGCACAGTACAACTATTTGTTGGCAGATCGATTCAACTGGTACGAACAAAACCGTTGTTCCGTCAATGCGTGTCCGCTAGTTTGCTACTTACCGGAACTGCGAGACAATCCAGATTACTACACCCAGAAAAAAACATTACCTCAACTCAAGAAAACTCATCCTTGGTATGCCGAGATTTATTCTCAAGTCCTCCAAGATGCAGTTAAGCGAGTTAAGGTAACGTTTGATCGTTTTTTAAAAGGTGATGTCAGTGGAAAGCGTAGCGTGCGATTCGTTGGCTAGAAACTCAAGTCCGATAAGGGTTTGAGAGGATTAGCCGCATAATATCAGTCTATCTTATTGACTGAAACATATGACAACTGAGTGAACCATGAGGGTGAGAATCCCTCCCCTGTAGATGCCAGGTGAAAGCACACAGAACATGGATAAAAACCATGTCCCCTACGGTAGAGACTAGCCATCAATCCGTAAAGCGGGGGTGAAAGCCTTTCAACACTTCCAGTCCAGGATAGTGAGGGGCAAGCAAAGAATCCATGAGTAAAGCATTACGCCTGAATCCACGACTGAACCATCATTATTCCGAACCAGCAAAAAGGACTGATTAGCTGGAACCAAAAGGTAAAGGATAAGAGGTTGGCGTTTACTACGGCGACCAACAGCATCTCGATATAAACCTGGTGGACAGTGGAACTCTAAAGATTCATAGTATGGACACTTGGAACGAAATAACCCCCTCATAAGCTCTCTTCGAGCAGGGTGGATTAATTGTCAGGGGGGAATGTAGAATAGAAGAGGTAATCAAGTCTGCCCTGTCCGGGTAGACTATCC